>CAIJLM010000688.1 GCA_903821495.1 uncultured Chthonomonas sp.
GCAGATGCTGCCTACCGCCGCTCTCCCCAATGAAGAGGAGAAGATAGAGCGGACGGAGCAGGAGGAGTTGATTGGCGGGCTGTTTCTGGTGGATGCGTAGATGGGGGAGGCGTGTTATGGAACGACTACTTAGGTCGCACTGCATAGCCTGAGTAGTTACGTTTCGTAGCAACTACTCAGGCTTGGGGAGGCAGGATAGATTCTACAAGAGGTCGTGAAACGTGTGGGCATCGGCAATGGCGACCAGAACGGCAGGTATCGGCAGACCTTCCAGTCGCCGCTGTTCGATGGCTTGCGCCGCAAGAACCTGTAGCCCCATCTCACGGGCAATCATCTCGTCACGAAAGACCGCCTCACTGGTTTCCGGGTGATACCGGATTCCGACATCGCGTCCGACGAAATTGATAGTGATGCTTTCAGCCATGTACTTCAGACTCCTTTCTGGAACTACTCTACCGCTCTCGATATTTGGCAATCAGCGCCGCCCCTAGTCGCCGAAAAGCCTCTATCCGTTCGTTCGCCGTTTGGTAGGCGGGATTGGGAGAGCCAGCGCTGTCTACGAAACCGGGAAGTCCGTTCAACACAAGATACTGGTGCGCCGCGATAACGCAAGCCCCCTCCCAAAATATCTCCTGTATCTCCTCTGGAATGGGAACGGAGTCGGCGCAGGTCGGTTCAATCGGTATCAGGTCGAGAGTGTTATGCTCCGTTCCCGCCGTCACGAAGAGACCCGCCGCCCGCATCGCCTTGACGTATTTCGCGAGGAGTTCCGGAGAGTTTCGCACAGGGATAAACTCCGCGCAGTGGATATTTCGCGCTTGAAGTTCGGCGATAAGTCTGTCTGGCGACTCCTCAAACTTGCAAAGCGGGGTCGCGCCATCAATCAGAGTCGGGTAAGACGGAATGCCTCCCAGCGCCAGAATTAGCCGATAGGCGTGGTCAAATCCCACAAAAGTATCTTCCGCGAACGCAGGTTTCCCCGCTTTCATAAGGTGAGAGCGTATCTCGTTCTGTATGACGACTGCGGACTGCGGAGTCGCTTTGGAAGCGGCTCCGAAAGCCTTCTCCAGTAGCGGAATACGCCTGTCCTCCTCCATCTTCTCAAACAGAACCTCTTGAAACGCCTGCGCGAGGTGTCTCTCTTGCAGGTACACAGTCTCCAGCGGACACCCGTGCCGCCGCACTACCCTCCGCTTAACCGCCTCCGCATTCAGCCCTGTCTCTAGCCCCGCCCCGCGAAAGACCTCCGCCAACCTGTCCGCCATCACCGCCATACGCGCCGAGTCGTTGGCGCGAACTACCGACATGAGGGCGCTCGCCTCATCGCTCATGGGGTCGAACTGCGTTACTCCTTTGCCGCAGAGATACATTTTGCCGGAGTTGCCCGGGTCGTTGATTTTTACGCCCTCTAGCACAAGGTCGCCTAGCAGGGCGATAGTCTCCAAACCTAAGAGCGGAAACACCTTCACCGCGTCTACTCGCTCTGCGAAGTCGCCATAGACGGTGAAATCGTAGTAGTTGCTGACTCCTACAACGCCTACGCCTTGCGCCTCTATCAGCGCAACGGCTTGCTCCACTGTCTCGAATGCCGAGAAGTTAGGAGGAAGGTGAATGTGAGAGTTTACGCGGGGGCGCATGGAGGGCGAATAGCCCGTTTCTCCGAGCGCGATAAGCGTTTCGGGAGTTCCTAACTGCTGAATCGTGGCGATAAATCGCTTCAAAATCTGTGGCATGGAGCGCCTTTCCAAAGTGGGTATTTCGTGAAGGAGTGTCCGTGGCGTGCGCCGATAGAACTCCGCCATTATACTGCATTCCGTTACCTTCGCGCAACGTGCGGGTCGCTTTCGCGTGGTAGACGATACCACGCCTCGTTGCAGAAGTTCTTCTCCTCCTCCGTCAGAACGATACTCACCCCTTGCAGGCTGTCTTCCAACTGCTCTGGGCGACTCGCGCCAACGATTGCGCTTGTAATACCGGGTCTGCCCAAAACCCATGCCAAAGCGACATGAGTCAGGCTCTTATCACGCTCTGAGAAGTAGCGTTTCAACTCCTCCACTACCTCAAAAACGGGTTCGTTCCAGTAGCGTTTGCGGTAGAGTTCGCCGGCGTGTTCTAGCCCGAAGCGGCTTCCGCTCTCCACGCCCTGCCCTTTTTCGTAGCGTCCCGTTAGCATTCCGCCCGCCAGAGGGTTGTAGGGTATCACGCCCACGCCGTACTCGCGGCAGACGGGGAGTATCTCATCTTCAATCATGCGAAAGAGAATGTTGTAGCGCGGTTGCGCGGAGTCGAATCGCACTAAATTCGCCTTGTCGCTTGTCCAGTGGGCTTGCATTATCTGCCACGCGGGGAAGTTCGAGCAACCGATGTAGCGCACTTTTCCAGAGCGAACAAGGTCGTCGAAGGCGCGAAGCGTCTCCTCAATAGGGGTGGAGGGGTCGGGGGCGTGCGCCTGATAGAGGTCGATGTAATCCGTTTGAAGGCGACGAAGACTCGCTTCGCACGCGCTGATGATGTGCTTTCGGCTCAAGCCTTCGTCGTTGGGACGCGCCCCCATGCCGCCCCGACACTTCGTAGCGAGTACGATTCTATCACGGGCGTTTCGCGCGGTAAGCCAGTTTCCGACAATCTCCTCCGTCCGCCCGACTTTGACCATGCCGCCCCCTAAAGGGTATACGTCGGCGGTATCGAAGAAGGTAATCCCCGCCTGTTCGGCGGCATCCATAATACCGAAGGAGGTCTCTTCCTCCGCCTGATTGCCAAAAGTCATCGTTCCCAAACAGACCTCGCTCACCTTCAAGCCTGTGCGTCCTAAACTCCGTATCTGCATCGTAGCCTCCCGCTGTTGTTATTCCTTTAGTTCTGCGTTGGAGGGGCGAATCCCTTCCACAATAATCACATATTCGCCCTTACGCCGTCTTTTCGCTACCTGTTCGGCTATCTCGCCTAGCGTGTCGCGCAGTAGCCATTCGTCGGGCTTAGTGAGGTTGCAAGCGAGAGCGGCGGAACGTTTCGCGCCAAGGCTGTCCTGTAAGGCTTTCAGCGTGGAGGCGAGGCGGGAGTAGGTTTCGTAGAGTATCAGCGTTCGTGTTTCGCGAGCGAGTTCCTCAAAGAAGCGGGCGTTTTCCACCTGTGTTCGCGGGGGGAAACCGAGAAACACGAACTGCCCCGACGATAGCCCCGATAACACGAGCGCCGTTATTGCGGCGTTTGCGCCCGGCAGAACCGTCACCTTTACACCGAGACGATGGGCGCGTTGTATCACGCCCCTGCCCGGGTCGGCGAGCGTAGGGGTTCCCGCGTCGCAGACGAGCGCCAGCGATTTCCCTTCGTTCCACTGCGCCTCTATCTCGTCCAGAGTGGTGGCGATACGTTGCGGGTCGTAGCGCAGAAGGGGCGTGGTTATCTCGTAGTGCGCGAGGAGAGCGTTGGTCGTCCGCGCATCCTCCACGAGTATCATATCCGCCTCCTTGAGGACGCGCAGGGCGCGGAGCGTGATGTCTTCGAGGTCGCCTATGGGCGTGGGAACAACAGTGAGGGCGGTGGTGGTTATAGCGGTGGCTCCAAACATACGTCAATTTCGATGTACGTCAAATTTGACGTATGTTTATACAGACTGTACGGAAATAGAGCAAGATGCCCTCACACGGGGCTGCGTGAGGGCATCTAGGTAACCTAATCAGAAACGAAAACCTACTGCTTATCGGTCTTCGCGTCCGCTTTAGCGTCGGGCTTATCGGTCTTTGCGTCCGACTTAGAAGCGGGTTTCGTAGTTTTCGCGCCCACTCCGTTGTCGCGCCAGTCCGTTACCGTGTCGGGTTTCTTAGCCTCTGCGCCTGTTTTATTCTTCGTCACAGGTGTAGCGCCAAGATTAAAGTCCGCCTTAGCGCCCGTAGGCGTGAGGGTAGGCTTAGGCTGGTTTTTCATAGCGTCCGCTTTTTTCTGGCGCTCAACCGCCTCTTCAATCTTAAACTTCGCCAGTTGCTGGTTTAGGTCGATGAGGAGTTTCTGTTCGCTTATCGCCATGTCCAGTTTGTTTATCATGCGGAAACTCGCCTGAAGCTCCTCATGTTCGCGCACCGCGTTCTGCGCTTCGGAGGCGTTGGAGGGCGGGGTTGCGGCGAGAAGGCGCGAAGCCATTTTGAAATGCTCCGACGCTTTGTCGAAGTTTCGCTTGTCGCGATAGTAGCCCGCCAACTCTTTCCGCATCATGGGCGAGTCGGTTCCCTTCAAGCCAACCTCAAAGAGCGCGATAAGCCTGTCTCGAAGCGGGTCGCGTTGGGCGAGAGGCGTTTTGGGGTCGTTCATTTTTGGCTTGAGGAGGCTGGCGAGTACGAGGCTATAGGTAGCGTCGCCTTTCTCTTTCGCAACAAGAGCCTCATATTGCGCTATCGCATCGGCTTCTAGTTTAGCGACATCCGCTTCACTAACGGGCTTGCCCTGCCCCTGTCCCATTTGCGACATCATCTGCTGTTGTCGCGCCTGCTCTAGTTTCGTAAAGGTGTAGTGCGCCTTGATAACGGGGTCGGATATTTCGACTTTCGCCTCGTCCAGTTTAACGCGGATAACTTCCGAGAACTTGGTCTGCGCTCTCCTCGACTTAATGTCGTCCATCGTCTTTTTTACGTCAAAGTCTTTGGGAAGGGTGTTCTTTCTATCCTCCACAAGCGCGAAGCCATAGCCGGGGGTGAAACTCTTAACCTTCACAACCTCCGTCGTCTCGCCCTTTTTGGCGGCGTGAACGGCGTTGTCGAAATCCACGCCATAACTCAGCGCCCCGCCGCTCTCATTTTGCGGGTTCACGCGGTATTCGCTACGAAAACCGAGTTCGCCGCCGCTCTTTGCAGTGAAGTCTCCAGAGAACTTCTTCGCAATGTCCTCTATCTTCGCGCCCGCCTTCACCTGCGCCCTAAGCTCTTCCGCCTTCTTCTTCGCATCCGCATCGGGGAGGGGCTTGGGCATACCGGCTTGCGGGGGGAACGCGCTCTTTTCGTCGGAGCGCACCAGAACAAACTTGAGTTTCACCTCTGCGCTCTGGTTTTTCGCCTCCTCTTCCGTTACCTTGAACTCGTTTCCGTAGTTCTTGATGAGAGAGACCCCGATGAGTTTCTTGGCAATCTGGTCGCGGAATTCGTTCTGAGTTACGCCTTGTGATTGCAGGTAGTCGTGCCACTTGTCCTCTGCGCCCGCCTTGCCCACAACCGCGTCGTGTATGTCTGTGAACTGCTTGTCCACCTCAGAGTCGTCGGGGCGCACATTACGGGCGCGAGCGTCCTCCTGAATAACGTGGTTCATCACCACGCCTAGCATCGCTTGCCCCTGCGTGCCGGCTTGCTCTTCACCGGCTTGCCCCGTCTGACGTTGCGTCGCCTCCATAAACTCTTTGAGGGTGACGGGTTGACCATTGACCGTGGCAATTTGCTTGTCGAGGTCGGGACCGCCTCTCTGCTGACCATAGCGCCCTAAGCCGGAGCCGTACATAAAAAGAAGGGGAGCGCCAAACACAAATATCATCAACCAAGCGAACTTCGAGCCGTGCTTTGTAAAGAGATTTCGCCAAGTCGTGATTGAGAGTAAATCAGGCATCACTGTATCCTTATCGTTACGCTAGGAGTTTTCGTAGGGCGGCGAGGCAGGGGCGAGAGCCGTCTTCAGGGGTTCCCTTGCCGTTCTCACCGCTTCCCGTCTCCGGTACGTAGTGGGTTTCTAATGAGAGGTATCCATTGTATCCATCGGCTCGCAAGGCGGCGAATTGACCTGTGTAGTCAATTACGCCCTCGCCAACCACGCACCATTTCGGGTATCGCCCCTTCTCTTCGCTCTCCGCCCAGTTCGCATCCTTAATGTGGATGTGCGCGGTGTAGGGCTTTACGGCGTTGTAGCCATCGGGGAAGGGAAGTTCGTCGGCGCAGAGCGCGTTGCCCGGGTCCCAAACCAGTTTGAGGTTGGGGTGGTTAATGGCTTGCGCGATCCGCGCCGCCTCCGCGCCCGTGCCGATATAGCAGGCGTGTTCATTCTCTAGCAAGAGCGTCAATCCGCGCTCTTTGGCGAACTCTAGCGGCTCCTGAAACGCCTCTACGATTTGCGTTTCGATTTCGGGAGTGAGGACTGCTTTGCGCCAGAAAGTGAACACGCGAATAAAAGAGGTGTCGAAAGCGTCTGCGAGGTCGGCGCATCGGCGCAGAATATCCCTCTGTTGCGCGAAGGTCTTGGGTTGAGCGAGGTGCATCCTTCCCGCCTTCTCGCCTTCGTTCTCGGCGTTCAGAGCGAGGTCGCACTTATAGAAGGGGGTGGAGAGGCAGACGACGCTCATCCCCCTATCGCGCAGGGCTCTCTTAGCGCGGACGACCTGTTCAGCGGAGAGGTCGGCGATATTCGTCCCCCATAGTCCGCGTAGTTCGGCATGGCGTATGTCATACTCTAGCAGAACATCTAGCGAATGCTCGAAATCCTGCGAAATTTCATCGGTGATTGCGGCGAGTTGCATCGTCGAACAGACCTTTTCCGCGCAAAGAGCGCGTTTTTAATATGGTATTAAAGCAGATTAGAGTGTACTATTTATAAACTGCTTTGTCAAGGAGATTAGAACAGCGTAAGAGTTCAGGGTTATGGGAATCTACATAACCTCACCCCTCCTCTCCTAGCCCTCAACCCCTACCCCTTCTCCCAATTCTGGGAGAAGGGGTGAATGTACGGATGGCAGGTTGAGATTGGGAAGTTTAGCGCGTTCTTCTAAGTTTGGGGATTGGTGCATCTGTTTCGCGTGTTTCGCAGTTTTACTCCCATAACCCTGAACTCTTACCTCCTTTTAGGGCTTGCGTGAACAGGGGCGTTATGC
>CAIJLM010000689.1 GCA_903821495.1 uncultured Chthonomonas sp.
AGACGCCGAGGTGAAAGTCGAGGTTCAGGGTCACATCGGCTCTGGATGCACCGCCCTCACCGAAGGCATAGAGAAAGCGTTAGGAGAGACCACCAAAGATGAGAAGACGAAAGAGTATCGCCAGAGAAACCAACAGTGCCTGCCTGCTAGAAATCGCGCCTGACGGAACCCTAACGTTCCTTTGGGACGACGCTCTCGCTCCTCTCATGGAGTTAGGGAGCGGCTATCTCCAACGCGCCTCCCATATCGAACCGCAGGGAACGGAGTGGGTAGCCGATTTAAGTCCGATGGGCGGTCCCACACTAGGGGCTTTTCCACTTCGGAATGACGCGCTAGTTGCAGAGCGCGACTGGTTGCAACGACACGGGTTTGGGAGGCGTGTCAGCTCCCAATCCCAAAACGACACGACCTGACACGATAAGGACATGAGACAAGATGACAACGACAACGCTGGAAGCGCCAACAACCGCTTCCAAACCGACCAAACCGGAGAAGAACGGGGTTCCTCCGATAGAATTGAGTATTGTCCACACGCAGGAACCCGCCTCCATTCCCCCTCCTGCAATGCCCGCGACCACAACTCCCGACCTGTTTGAGAAGGCTATCTGTCTGGCGGTATCGCTTCGTAAACCGGGCAACCGACGTAAACTCTCCGCAAGTCTGGTGGATGTGGACGCGGATAAAGACCTCATTTCGGCGCAGAAGATTCTGCTTTCGTGCGAACACCTCAAGACCATTGCCCACTACGACGGCGAGATACGGCGGTATCTCTACACGAGATGTCTGCCTTCGCTCTTCAAGGAGGGAGTCTACCTTGTTCCGTTAGGGATGGTGGAAGAGGTCGAAGCGAAACTCAACGCCTTCGCAGATACGAGAAAACAACTCGTAGGAGCATTCGTCACTGCCTACCCCTCTCTTATCGAGGAGGCGCAGAAACGGTTGCGAGCGGCGTTTAATTCGAGCGACTATCCCTCTACTGAGCGGATGGAAGCCAACTTCCGCATGGAGTGGCGATACATCGCCTTCTCGGTTCCCGGAACGCTCAAAACCGTGAGTCACGAGATGTTCCGCAAAGAGCAGGAGAAAGCGCAACGACAATGGGCGGAGGCGTTAGACGAAGTTCGCGCTCTCCTTAGAACCCACCTGTCGGAACTGGTTCAGCATCTGGTGGACAGACTGAGCGGAAACGACAAAGGGGCGAAGCCGAAAGTCTTCAAGAACACACTGGTTACGAACATGACGGAGTTTCTGGAGACCTTCGACGCGAGGAACCTCACCGACGACTCGGAGTTGGCGAGCGTCGTCAAGAGAGCGAAAGACCTCTTGAGCGGCGTGGACGCGCAGACCCTGCGTACCTCCACCGCATTGAGAGCCTCGCTCCATGAGGGGTTCTCGAACCTGAAAGGGACATTGGACACTCTTGTAGTCTCCAAGCCGACGCGAGCGATTAGTTTCGAGGAGGAGTAGCAATACTGCTCTCCACCTCAAATCTCCATTGAGCGGTTCCGTCACACTCTGACAGAGCCGCTCCTTTTTTGCCTGAAAAGGAGGCTTGAGAGCTATGTGCGTGAAGACCTGTTAC
>CAIJLM010000690.1 GCA_903821495.1 uncultured Chthonomonas sp.
CCAGCCCAGAACGCAGACGAATCTCTTAGACCGCACGTCTGATTCGGTGAAAAAGGCTCCCTGCACTATCTCAAAATTGCGGATTTTGGGGAAATCCGAACCACATCCGTATATCTGAGTGTTGGTGTTTTTGTTGCCCGATTTGGCTTGCAAAAACCCGCTACGTTCAGGCGATATTCGCCGAACGGAAGCAGAACCGCGAGTTATCGCTTTGGCATCCGCCAGTTTGAGCGTGGATACCGACCCAAAACTGATACCGGACTTATTCTGACGACCCGGTATTACCGTAAGGGTTTTGGTTCCAAATTTCGCGAAGCGCTTGAGCGAAGCGTCACGCGACCCCTGCCCTAGCGCCACCGCGACAATAACCGCCGCAACGCCAAAGATAACCCCCAACATCGTTAAGAACGAGCGCAGTTTGTTGGCGACCAGTCCGCGTAGAGCGGCTACGAATCCAACCCACATAGTTCTTCTCCCTGTTTGCTGTGGGGGCGTACCTGAGTGTCCGCCCCTCTAGCGGAGTAAGGGGAGAGTCGTCCTCCCCCCTTACGAATGTTAGGCGTTACTTACGACCGGGTCCCTTGCCGCCGCCGAACGGACTGCCGCCCGAGGCTACGGTTGGCTCAATGACCTGTAAGATAACGGTTTCGCCCTCCTTAATCCCTGACTTAATCTCTGTCGAGTCGTTGCCCTCAAGGTCTATCTCAACCTTGCGCTTTTCGATTTTGACATCCACCTTGAGGTTGGGGTCGGGCTGTTCGCCTTTATCGGCGGGAGCGGGCGTTCCGCCAGAGGCGATTTCCACATAGTGGGAGCCATCTGGGTCGGATTTGAGGGCTTCGTTCGGAACCGAGACCACATCGTCCTTCTTATTGATGATAAACTCGCAGGTGGCGTTCATACCCGGCTTCAGTAGTTGGAAGGTGGTGGCGGTGTTGTCTACCTCTACGCGGACGTGAGAGGTGGTGACGTTCTGCTCAATCACCATCTGCGGGTCTATACGAATAACCTTACCCTCGAAGGTAGTGGTTGCGTAGGCATCGAAAACAATGTCTACTTTTTGCTCAAGTTCTACATTCGCAATATCGGTTTCGTCCACCTGCACATCTACGTACATTCGGGTTGTGTCGCCGAAGTTGATGATGTTGCTACCTGTAGAGCTGAACGCAGAGATACCAGAGGAGATAAGGGTTCCCGCGTCGATGTACTTCTTGAGGAAGATTCCATCATTGGGCGCGATAACGGTGGTCTCCGCCAACTGGATATTCGCATTGATGAGCGAGGCTTTCGAGCGTGCGCCCTGCGCCTGCGCTTGCAGAATTTGCGAACGGCGAATCTGGTTGTTGAACCGATTCGCCTCCGCCTGTCGGACGGCTACTTTTCCCTGCTCAATGTCAGCGAGCGAACGCTGATAGTCCGCGTCGGCGGCATTAGCGGCTTGCTCCTTGAGGATAATGTCGGCTTGGTTGGCTTGCGCCGTGCGATACTGCGCTCTTACCTGATTAACACGGGCGACCTGAGCCTTCACATCCGCATCTAGTTCGGGGTCTATGGTGTCTACACGCTGTTTTGCCGCGTCGTAGGTGGCTTTTGCGACTTCGTAGGTGGCTTCCGCTTGGTCTACAACGGAGGCGGCGATAAAGCCCTTCTCCAGCAGATTGCGTTGGCGTTTGAGTTGTAAATCAGAGTTTTTGAGGTTCGCCTTCGCCTGATTCAAGCCAGATATCGCTAGCGCCTTCGTCTGCAAGTTCGTCGCTTGCCGTAGTTGGCGCAGTCTCTCTTGCTCCGCGTCCAGCGTCGCTTTCGCGGTGTCTATATTGGCTTTGGTGAGGTCTTTTTGCACCTCCGCCTGTTTCCGCGCCGCATCTGTACGGGCTTTGGTGGCTTGCGACCCCGCCTCTATCGCGTGGAGGCTCGCCTTCGCGTTGGCGATAGAGATAATCGTCTGCTCCTCTTGAAGGGTGAGGGTGCGTCGGGTCTCATCTACGCGGGCTTTGTTAGAGTCTATGTCGGCTTTCGCGGAGTCGTAGGTCAGTTGGGTGTCAGATGGGTCGATGAAGACGATAGGCTGTCCCTTTTTGAGCATACTGCCCTCGTCCAAAGGAATATCTTTGCCCTTTTCTTTCGACTTTTCAGGGTCGGGAGCGTAGCGCAGAACGCGCCCGCCCGCCCGGCTTCGCAGGTCAACCGTCGTCCATGGCTTCAAAATGCCTGTCGCGGTGACGGTTTTGCGTACTTTGCCCTTCTCAACCTGCCCTAGCCGGTACTGGTTTTGGTCTTTCTTAGCGCCCGAGGCGGCGTTTCGGGAGTACATAAACCATCCGCCAACGAGAATGGCGATGACAACGATAGTGGATATGGCACGCTTCATTATTACGGGTTCCCCCTTTAGGTGTCAGAGAGCGATAGCGACGCGCTGAGGTCGCTTTCCTAAGGTTTTAGCGCTCCTGCGGACTGCATCCCGGTAGGGAGTAGCATCATGGAGCGAATCGGTTTTGCGCCGGGCACGTTCGGCTTGTACTGCGGGTCGTTCACGCCTACGTTGCGTAGCAGGCTTGCATCGGCGATATAGAAATCGTAGAGCGCCTGAACATAGGAGGACTGTGCGTTGGTAAGTTGCACCTGCGCGGTTATCAGCTCCAAAATGTTGACCAAACCCTGCTTCTGTTTCTCTTGCGCGACTTGGAAGTTGAGGTCAGCCGCTCTTTGCGCGGTGTTGGAAGCGTCTACGCGCCGCCGCGCCAGTTCGCGCACGAGCCAAGACTGTTCTACATTCAGGCGAACGCCCTGCTCCAGTTGGTCTAGGGTGCGTCGCGCCTGTTCGAGGGTGGCTCTGCTCTGGTCTACTGCGGCTTTCGTACTACCGCCATCGAAGAGGGGGTAGCTAAAGGCGACAGTGAAAGTGCGGTTCTGCCCTGTGTTCGGGTCGAGTTGGTAGCCTTCGGTCACGTTGGCGTTTACGGTGAGACCGCTACTAATTTTTGCCGACTTGAGTTGATAGTCTTGCGACCTTATGACCTCTTGTTGCTCTTTAATATCGTAGCGAGTCGTGTAGGCTACTTTGATGTAGTCTTCAATGTTCTTACTGTCCCCTTGAAGGCTGGGCGGGCTAAGAGCCTCATCTGGGATGTTGAGCGGCTCGGATGTCACTACGCCTATCGCGTTTTTGAGGGTGGCTTGCGCTATGTTGTAGTCGTTCTGAGCGGAGAGGTAGCTGACCTGCGCGTTCGCGTAGTCGGCTTCCGCTTGCAAGGTGTCGGATTTTGCGGCGGTTCCCTGCTTCGCATTTTCGGATATCAGTTCGAGGTTCGTTTTTGCGCGAGTGACGCTGTCCGCCTGCACCTTCACAAGAGCGCGGGCGCGTTCGAGGTTATAGTAAGACTGCGTTACCGAGAATACTACCGCCTGACGCTGATTGGCTACGCCGTATTCGGCGGAGTAGAGGCTATGTCGGCTAGAGCCTACCGTCGCTTCGCGTTGCCCGGTATCCCAGATATTGATGGTGGCGTTTATCCCTGTAGAGAAGGTTTCAGAGTTAGCCCCGGACTTAATCAGAGTGCCGCCGAAGTTAATAACGCCGCCCGGCTGGAGGTTCGAGTTATACTGTATGCTCGGCTTGACCTGCGGGAAGTAGCTAGAGAGCGACTGCGTGAGGCGAGCGCGAGAGCCGTCGGCTTGGCTTTTGGCGATAGCGATGGTGTTTTGAAGCGCCAGCCCGATTTTCACGGCGCGGTCAAGCGTAAGCGGCTTGCTCAAATCGGTATCAACGGCTCCCCCAATAATAGGGTTTACGGGCAACCCGTAGAGCTTCTGGGAAGGGGTCTTCTGAGAAGTTTTCACGGGGGGCGTTTTCTGCTCCGTGTCTTCAGCGCGAGCGGTTCCGCTCAAAAGAATGGAGGGAACTATCCACAGGGCGTGGCGTCCGAGGGGACGAACCATGGTCGGGTGTTTCCTTTCAGGCGAGAGTTTTGCAGGGTGTAAATTCCCCAACGTCAACTCTGTTGACGGACAACAAAAAAATTGGTTGCACTTACGTTGAAAAAAGCGTCCGTTTATTGCGATTTTCATCACGATACTCCTGCGAATTGTGGGGAAACGGCAAAAACTAGCCTGTTTTCCCTCGCACAGAGCGCGACATAATATCCATAGGTTTCGGTTGAGAGTTCGAGAGAGAATCCTCTTGCGAAGCGCCTTGTTGTGTACGCGAAGCGTGGAGAGACGGAAGTGGTCTTCCTAAATCGGCGCGGACGGCTTCCGCAAGGCTCGTCAATCTGTTCAGGGAGGCTATCACGCTCTCCTGTTCTAGCGCGTCCATACGCTCCCAAACAGCTTGCATAAGGTCTTTGCGCTGGGCTTCCGCCGTAACAAGTAGCGCCTTCCCCTGCTCGCTCATCTTCAATCGCACAACGCGCCTATCCTGCGTGTCTGGGTGACGCTCGATAAAACCGCGATGAACGAGGCGGTCTGCAAGTTGCGTTACGGTAGATTGGGAGACGAAAAGACGTTCGCTAAAGTCTTTCATAGTTCCGTAGGGCGCGGCGTGAACCGTCCAGAGTAGGCGCAACTGCGCGAGCGGCAGAGCGTCCATGTCTGGGTTTGGCTTTTCATCAAACCAGAGCGCGTGCATAGCCAAGAAAAAGGTTCGACCTAAGAGAGGCTCCTCTGCATAAGGGCAAACTTCATTAGATTTTTGTTGTTCAGGTTCCGAAGGGCTACTCATCTTGAGTTCCAAGTCTCCTCTGCGGCGGGTAGGCGCTTAGAACTTCCTAATACTTCGTACATAGAGATATTTTACACATTCAAAGTACTTATGTCAAGAGGGTTTTATTATATTGGAGGACTATTTCGGCTAGGAAGGCGCTCTATGGGCTGTTGCGTGACCTTGTAACCTGTAGTAGAGCGGAAGGGGCTATACCATCTCTAAAGCGAACTGATTTGGGCGTAGCGGAGGCTGTAATGAAGAGACTCTGTCTGAGTTTGTAATCAGGGCTTCCGTCATAGCGTGACGCAACTCTTCTTGTGAGCCGACATGATAGAAATGCTCAACGGTGTGTCGAACTAGCCCTGGTTCGCACAAATACGAATCTATAGCGGGGTTGCGCCTAAAAGTGTTCTCTTGCCATGTAGACAAAAGAAAAGTGCAAGGCAAGCCTTTCAGTTGGCGTATAAAGACCTCTTCGTCTTCGGAGGTCCACCCATTAAAATAGTCGGTATGCCGCCCTGCGTAGGGCGGGTCGGCGTAAACAAAATCGCCTGTTTTCGCCTCCGCTAATGTCTCGCGGAAGTCGGAGACGCGAAACACCCAGTCGTATCGGCTTACGATTTGCGCTACTGAACGAACTTGGTTGACAATTTTCGTGACATAAGCGGGTTGAAAACGCTCTGGCTTGCGACAAAAAGGGGTGTTGAAGCCTCCTTTACGATTAAATCGCATAACGCCATTGAAGCAGGAGCGGTTCAAAAAGAGAAAATCAAGCGAGTCTTTTTGGGCGTTAAAGCGTTCTCGCACGGCGTAGTAGTGAGCCTCGCCTTTTTCTTTTAGCGCCGCCCCTTCCGCTCTCAAGAACTCTTGTACGCTACCCGGCGTTATCCGCCCCGCCTGTATGGCTTGATATAGGGCGATAATATGCCTATTCGTATCCGCTAAAATAGCGCGTTCTGGTAGTAGGTTAAAAGCGACCACCCCTGAGCCGCAGAACGGCTCTATCCAACGCCCTTCAATGTGTTCGGGGACGATGGGGCGGATAGCGGGAAGTAGTTTTGTTTTGATACCTTGACATTTGATAGGGGGTACGGTGATAGACATGATACCTACTCTACTTCCTGTGGCGGCAAAAGCGCGTTTTCGATTACGCTATCCACCACTTCTAACACTTCTGCGCCTTTTCGCTTATACTCAATATACCCTTTGAGGTTGATATATGGGCGATAAGAGTCGATTTTCTCCGCCATATCTTGGGTCAAATAGTTCATCCAGTAATCGTCGTAGACGCTCTCCCCACGTTGTGCGACGGAGCCTCTGCCGTGTATGAGGTCTGAGAGATTATTGATAGAGCCGATGTTCTTCGTGTTTCCGCTCCCAGGCAATGCAGAAGCGACACGATACTTGGGTTGAACGAAAAAGGCGAAGTCGTATATAACGGAAGCGAGAGTGTCTAGTTCAGAAAGAGGTATTGGGGCGGTGAACTCATGTTCATGCCGTGAATAGACAACACCCAGAACATAGTGTCCCGCATACTCTCCATAAGGGTATTTCGTGTTCTTGGCGCTTTCCCTATTCCGAAAATAACCTGTGAACGCTCCCAACGTCATGCCATTTATTTGCGTATCGCTAATGCGATAGGTTGTCTTAATGTCTACTGCGAACTTGAGATTGTTATTGGGCGCTAGGAAGGTGATGTCGGGATAGAAATTTTGTTGACTTGGCGTTTCTAGGCGTAGCCCATGCTTTGTGGCAAACTGATATAGAAGCGGCAAAAGCATCATTTCAAAGACCTTCGCCACCATTTTTGTATCAGTGGTCATCGGATAGACGCGATGATAAATATCAATAAGCCCCTTTACAATCCAGTCGCCATCTTTAGTGGCTATCTCGCTGGTAAAGGCTTGAGCCTCTTCTTGGAGGAGTTCGAGAAACGTTTCTGGTGTCAAAAATATGTTCTCCCTAATCCCTACGCCATCACGCGCCCCTCCATATACTCGTCAATCGTGGCGAGGGCGAAGTTTGCGCCCTTCTTGCGGGTGGCGAGCGAGAGAAGCAAGGCTCTCGCGGTGTCTAGGCTGGTAAGGCAGGGCACTCCCGCCTCCGCTTCGTTTTCCGCCGACCTTTGAGTAGTGCAGAAGGCTTCCATCATCGGCATTCGCCCTGCCGCTTGCGAAGGGGAGAGGGTCTACGGGGTGAGGGGGGCGGAAGCGCTACTCCCACCCTACGCGAAGTATCACCCCGTCCGGGCTATTGGGATACCTGAGAAGCACGGTAGAGCCATCTACATAGGTCTCCACCGCGACAGGGTTTCCGAATCTATCCACTCCCCGCGCCCCTTTGAAGTTCTTAGCGCCAGCCCAGAGCCGCGCCGCGCCCTGCGTCTTCGCAGGTCCCTTTACAAAGAGGGCGGTTGAATCTATGCGCTCCACTATCGCCTGTATTCTACCCGACGCGAAGCCCACTCGTGGTATGTTTCCCGTCGGCAAATCTACAAAAAGCCCTAATGACTTTGGAAGCACGGCGCGCTCGTTGGCTACGGAGAGGGTAGGCGAGAGAATATCTATCATTCTGCCCTCCACCGTCTCCGAATCGTTGAGGGTTCGCACAATGGTATAGCGTCCGCGCTTGAGCCGAAACACCTCCGGCTCGGTGTAGGTTCCGCCGGCGCGTTGATGCGCGTACTGCACCAGAGAGCGCCACAGCGTGCCGCTACGCGAACTACTTGTAAAGAAGCCGGGCGCTACGCCAACTTGGAGCGCCATTCCTTTTCCCACGCTCTGCTTCCATACCGGTATGCTACCGTCACGGAGGGTGTAGAAGGCGGCGGGCAGTTTTTCAGTCTCCTCCGGGCTACCTTTCGCGGGGGGCAGGGCGCTATCTGGTTTCGGAAAATCGGGGTAGGAGGTGATAGGGTAGGAGAGTCCGACTCGAATACGGGGCGTGTCCTGCACAATATCGCCCCCGACCTTCGTCCCTATCAAGGCGCGTGAATTATCGGGCTTTGCGCTGGCTATGGAGACGAAGAAACCATTCCCCATTTCGAGGTGTAGTGTCACTTGCCGATTGCGCGGTAGGTTGTCCAGTTGATACACCCAGTAGGAAGAGCCATCCGCGAAGCGCCCCTTGCCATTGAACTGACTGTTGTTATCGAAAGCGAGGAAGCGGTTTTCGAGTTCGGAGCCGGTGCGGAAGGAGAGAGCGGTCTGCCCGTCCACTTTCACCTCTACAGAGAGGAGTAACGCCCCCCATCCATCGGCGGGGGTCGCGTCTTGAAATTTGAGCGCTATACTGCCCGTCTGCGATACAAGCGAGGTTACATCGTAGACGTAGCGCCGCAGGTTTTTCAGGTCATGCTCGCCCCCTTCCGCCCGCGCCAACTCGGTAAAGGTGTAGGGTGGCGCGGACGCGCCGATGTTCGCGAGGGGATTTCCTGTCGCTATACCTAACTGGTTCCAGAGGTCGGCATGGGGCGCGGGTTGGTTCGCCTGTCTCCACCAACTATCGCTTACGCTATTGTAGGGGTCTGTCCCGCCTACCATGATAAGGCTACCGCCCGCTTTTACCCAGTTCGCGAGGGCGGTATGAACGGCGGCGGAGGGGGGCTTCTGGTAGTCGTAAGAGAGTATCAGCGTTTTGAAGGCTTTCAGATAGTTGGGACTGTTGGCGCGGTCTAGCGAAACCATCTGTACAGGAGCGCCGTGTTGCAGAAGCGGCAGGCTCAAGCCGAACACGCCGTCGAAGTCGCTAGGGGAGGGCGCTTCACGCTGATACTGTAGCGAATCGGAGATAAGTACGCCTATGTTGGCTGCTTCGGCGGGGCTCCCCTTCGCCTCTATCTGGTTGTGCATATCTTGTAGCGCGGCGGTTACGCTGTTTATCTGCGTGGCGTAGGCGGCGGGAATATGTCCGTACACTCTTTCGGGCCAGGGCATAACCTCGTAGGAGTTGACTTCGGGAAAGAGCAGACAGGCGGCGAGAGTGTCCTCGTAGTGGCTCTTGAAGTCCTGCTGAGAGCGGTTGAGATTGTCTTCTAGCGGGTCGAGTAAAAACCAGAGGCGCTTATTCGTCCCCCTCATAAGCTGATATAGCGAAGAGTATTCAAGGTAGGCGAGCGCGAACGTGAGGTCTTGCCGCAAACCCGCGTACCGCACAGGCGAACGCGCCGTCCCTGCCCACACCTGTCCTATCACCTCCTGCACGCTTTCCAGAGAGGAGATGCGATACTGCGGCGCGACAATTCCCCACTGCGCGTAGTTGATAGGGCTGTGCAGGGCGACGAGGCGACGGAGGTTCGGCTTCTGTATCTGCGCCGATTTCAGCAGTGAGTCTATGTGCCGCTCTTCGAGTAGCCCCATCAGCCTACTAGCCCGATACCGCGAGTCAACGTTACTGTGCGGGGCTTCCCACGGAGCGCTATACTCCTTCCGCCACGCCTCCTTGAAAGCGTCTTCGTAGCCCGCCCGCGCCCAGTACTCCGGCTCTTCGGGGCAGATTCCGTCGCTACCGTTTAGCAGGGCTTGCACGTAGTATTTGCCCTCAATCTCCTGCCGCTTAGGGGTAGGGTTCAGGTAGTAACTCCCCTCAACTGTTATCGGCTGACCGTCCTTGCCGCGTTGCAGTTCGCTGGGGTTACTGTCGGCGTACTCCTTGCCATCGCGAGAGCCGCCCATCGTCCATACGGTGTAGCCACGCTCCTTCCATCCCAGAATAGACTCAATCGCGGTTGAATAGACGAACATCGCGTCGGTCTGCAAGTCGAGCTCAGGCGTTGGAAAGCGGGGGGTCTGGCTAATGGTGTAGGGCTTATCGGGGTTGCGCCGTAGGGTGATAGGGGTGTTGGCGGGGTAGCCCTCTAGGAGCAGTTTTTTCACATTGTCGGGTAGCCCGTCGTTGTCCGAATCGGGGTCTGCCTGTGTAAATTTTACCGATTGAACGCCAAAGGGAAGCGCCTTTGCGCCAAGAACGATTGTCGCTTTGTCGCCCCATTTCCACGTTGCGGGAAGTGTCCAGATGACCTGTAGCGTGTTGTCCTTTCCGTTTTCTATGGCGAAGGGAATGGGCTTTAAGTCGGGTCCGACGACGGAGATGTTGGGGCGCCCCGCTGTCGGGCTGTCGCCCTCTAAGCGTAACGATAACCTGCAACGCGCTCCGGGCAACGCGCTGAATGCGTAGTTCCAGAACTTGCCCGTCTCCGCTCTTCGGATGTTTTTATCTACGAGTGAGCCGAAATCTTTGACCAAGTAACTCGCCTCATCAGGCGAGCCGGGCGCGAAAACGATAGGGAAGAGGGAGGGCGGCTCCGCATTAGCGGAAGAGAGAGTTCCAAGTAGCAGGAGGAGGGCGAACGTAGCCCTACAGCGTTTGGGGTAAGCGCGACACGACGACAACATAAGCGGAAGAAGGCTCCTTTGGGTTAGCGGCAACCTATAGAATTATAGCGTATCCGCTCGCACTTTTGGGAAGAAATCGCGAATTTTACGAATCTGGTAATTATACGAGGATTTCACTCTAAGGAATGCTCTGCTCGCCTGCCGATAATGAGTCGGGACAGTACATTTAACAGTGGGCTGTCCTATTGCTATTTTTCCTCCCAATATCCATTTGCGGAGGTAACGCGGGCGGAGGGTAGTCTTATGTCTGCACGAGAGTTTTATGGGGAGAGCCTGAAAACCTGCCTTGAGCAGGTGAAGGCGGCGCTCGGTTCCGATGCAATGATTCTTGAGACCAAGAAGGTTCGTCAAGGGGGCGGGCTTTTGGGGATGCAGGGGCGCGAAGTCGTCTGCGTCGTGGCGACGACGGAGGAGGAGTACGCCTCCGCCTCAGAGCCCGAAGAGACCGACAAGGATATTCTCGCCATCCGCGAAACGCTTACAAGGCTACGCGCCAGCGCGAATCAGGCGAAGCAGAATCCTGTTCCCCCCGCTCGCCCTTCGGCTTCGCCTATCTCTTCCGTACCGCCCTCCTCGTTGGCGGCGGCGAGAAACGCCTACAAGACTCAAGCCGCGCCGACAACCCGCCTCGACCAGCCACGCTCTATCGCCTCCAAACCCCTCTTTAGCAAAGCGACCTTTCCCGCGATAGAGCGTCCCGCGCAAAACGAGGGGACACGCTTGCCGCCTGTCGCCGCGCCGCAACAGAGTAGCCCTGCGATAGCGACGCGGGCGGTTGTGTCCGCCCCGCAAACGACAGTCCGCAAGAAAGAGACTTTCGTGAACGCCCCTACAAAAGGGTACACGCCCCCTCCCGCAATTCGGAACCTGACTCCGCTAACGCGCCCTAGCGCCCCGCCCCAAAATCAGGGCGAGAGTAGAGATAGCGCAGAACGCCCTAGCGCTACGCAAACGCTCAACGAACAGGGGAACGGTAGCGCAGAATCCGGTGGACGGATGGGCAAAAACCTTCAAGAGTTACGGCAGAACCTGCAACAACTTCGCTCTCGCTTTACCGATTACGAGAAGAACCTGACAGCGGTGGTCTCTAAAGGCGATGCGCTCGCTACCGTAGCGCGTCCCTCATCTGTAGCGGGCGCTTTTCCAGAACTACGAACGCGGCTCCGCGTACAGGGCGTGTCTCAGCGCCTCGTAGAAGACCTAATTCGTGAGATTCCCGACCTATCGGCATGGGGCGAGATGGCGCAAGCGGTGCAGGCGGAGGTCGTTGTACGAGACCTTATCGCAGAGCGTTTCGCTTGCGCGGGGGCTATCCAGCTCATCCCCAATCAGTTGAAAAAGGTTGCGCTGATTGGAACCACAGGCGTAGGGAAGACGACGACTATCGCCAAACTTGCGGCGCGGTACGCGCTATTGGAGCGTAAGCGGGTGGCTCTGCTCACTATAGACGCTTACCGAATTGCGGCGGTTGAGCAGTTGAAGACCTATAGCCAGATAATAGACATCCCGATTTATGTGGCGCAGGAGACGGAGGAGATAGCGGGTATTCTCGAAGCGTGTAGAGACTTTGATTTGCTTCTGGTGGACACTGCGGGGCGTAGCCAACTTAACGCGAGGCAGGTGATGGAGTTAAAGCCCTTTCTGGAAGCCTTGCAGTGCGAGACGCACCTTGTGTTAAGCGCCTCGACGAAAGAGGAAGACCTGCTTGAGACCGCCCGCCGATTCACGGCGACTCGCGTGGATAGACTCATCTTTACGAAACTTGATGAGACCAACTCCTACGGCTCTCTGCTAAATGTCGCGGACAAGACGGGTATCCCCCTCACCTACCTGACAACGGGGCAGAGAGTCCCCGAAGACATTGAGGTAGCCAAAGGTAGCGCCATCGCAGAGTTGATTTTGCCCTGATAACCTCTCCCCGTCTGCGGATACCATACCCTCCCCCGATTCGGGTTCAGGGGCGGGTAGGTATCGGGAGAGTTTGAGATATGGGGGCTTGTCTAGGGCAGGGGCTGAAAGACCTCTGCCTGTGAAAACAGCCCGTCCTGCGGACGGGTTGACGGCTTCGACTGAAAGGCTTCTCGTTATCTCGAAAGACTATCCGTTTAGGTTAGATACTCCAATCCTCCGCGCCGTCCATCCCTGCCAACCCCACGTCTACGCCCCGCTCGCGAAGGTACTGTAGCCCCTGCTCGATGTTTCCAGTTTCGCCGCTCAACTCCATAAAGATGAAGCCGCCAGCGTTCGCATCTATTCTTGCGCGTCGAATGTCCGGCACAAGGTCGTATTCGGTCACTAGATGATAGAGCAGAGGCTCATGCACCGTCTCCAGAGGGTAGTTTAACTGCACACGTATTGAACTCATTGGTACTAAATGTCCTTTAATTTAGGTTGTATAGAGACTGAACTCTATAGTAGATTGACGCACAGGGCGCTCAGAAAGTTTCAACACGCTAGACAGGTTGAGGACTTATCGCTCTAGCCCTCACCTCCGTCCCCTCTCCGCCCTCATCCTGCCCTTCGGGCATCCTTCTCCCGATTCGGGAGAAGGACTTA
>CAIJLM010000691.1 GCA_903821495.1 uncultured Chthonomonas sp.
AACGTACCCGTTCAGGTCTCCAACCTCACGGGCGTGGTGCAGGTTTCAGGGGGAGGCCTTCACTCTCTCGCCTTGAAATCGGATGGAACCGTATGGGCATGGGGATATAACTGGGGAGCACTGGGAGACGGAACGATTACTGAGAGACACACTCCTGTTCAGACCTCCAACCTTACGGGGATTAGCTTTATCGCTTCTGGTTCTAATTCCTTCTCCAGCTACGCTCTCACCCGCGCTCCTCGCCTGGATGTCTTCGCCGCATCCGGCAACTTCGGGCAGGCTATCGGTCTTACGGCGCGGCTTCGCAGAAGGCCCAACTTAGACAGTCTCCCCGGTAAAATCATCACGTTCAGGATCGACGGAGGCAGCGTGGGAACCGGAGTCACCAACTTGAAAGGCTACGCGCAGTTCGCCCTTAGAGTAAGCGATACTCTCGCGATAGGGAGCCATACGCTCACCGCCGACTTCGCAGGAGACGACGACTACCCCTCTTCCAGCGCGACAGGGACTCTCACCACGCTTGCAACGAACACCACCCTCTCCAGCGTCAACCTCTCTGGAACTATCGGTCAGACACAGGGTCTCAAAGTCCGCCTCAAGCGAACCTCCGACCTGAGTGGCGTTGTTGGGCAGACCGTCTCGTTCTCGGTGGATGGAAGTGTGGTAGGCACGGCGACAACGGACGCGAACGGTTATGCAACCTACGCCTACGCGATACCGGAACTCTCCATTGGTTCGCACACAGTGGCGGCGACTTTTAATGCCACAAGCCAGTACGCGGCTTCCAGTAGTTCGGGAACGCTGACGGTTGCGAAGTCGAACACGAAGTTGCCTACCGACCAGATAACCGGGTCGCAGAGTAGCAGTGTGAACCTGACTGCGACACTGAAGCGCTCTACAGACGGAAGTCGACTTGTGGGACGAACCGTGACCTTCAAGGTGGACGGCGTGATAGTGGGCACGGCGACAACCGACGGGAGCGGTGTAGCGACCTTCAACTACACGCTGAACCTGACAATAGGAACTCACAAGATAGTCACCTCGTTCGCAGGAGACGCTTTCGACAACTCCTCGACCGGAGGCGCATCCCTCATCGTTACGCCGTAATGGTGGGTAACAAGAGCCGTTCGCTTTGAAACAGACAGCCCCCTGCGCCGTGAAAGCGCGGGGGGCTGTTTGTGGCTCATATTTAACTACTCTCACGCTCTCCGCTCCGATGTTACGGCTCCGACTCCTCCTCCAACTCCGGCTCCACCCATCTCCCCATGCCGCAGAACTTCGCGTAACGAGCGTTCACTAACTCTTCCGCCGACAGTTTTTCTAGTTCCACAAGATGCTTCTCGAAGATAGAGCGCAGTATCTCCGCCATGCCTTCGGGGTCGCGGTGCGCCCCGCCGAGCGGCTCCGGCAGGATTTCGTCCACAATACCAAACTTGAGCGCGTGTTGCGCCGTCAATTTGAGGGCTTCCGCCGCTTCTGAGGCGCGGGTTCTATCGTTCCAAAGAATGGCGGCGCAACCCTCCGGCGGGATGACCGAATAGACCGCGTGTTCAAGCATAACGATTCTATCGCCGAGCGCGATGCCGAGCGCTCCTCCGCTCCCCCCTTCGCCAACCACTGCGACAATAATCGGGATGGTAAGCGCCGACATTTCGCGGAGGCACACGGCGATAGCCGTGCTGATGCCCTCCTCTTCGGCGGGAAGGTTCGCTTCCGCGGCAGGGGTATCTACAAAGACAAGGAGAGGCTTATTGAACTGCTCCGCCATCTTCATAATACGGAGGGCTTTGCGGAATCCGGCGGGGCGAGCGCTTCCGAAGTTACGAAGTTGCCGCTCCTTGAGGTTACGCCCCTTCTGGTGTCCAAGCACGAAAACGGAGCGCTCCCCGAAACGCGCTACGCCCCCCACAATGGCGGGGTCGTCTGCGTTTGTGCGGTCTCCCTTGAGTTCTACAAACTCCTCGAAAAGCATTTGAAGGTAGTCGAGCGTGTAGGGGCGGTCAGGGTGACGCGCCATCTGCACTTTGTTCCAAGGAGTAAGGTTTGCAAAGACCTGCCGAATCGTCGTTTCGCGCTGTCTCTCTACCTTCAGAATCTCTTTGTCCAGTTCTGGAGAGTTGGCGCGAACGTCAGGGCTTGCAGAGACCTTCTTCAACTCGCCGATGAGGTTATCAAGTTCGATGATAGGCTTTTCAAAGTCTTGCGGCGTGGTGATAGGACGGGCGGGGCGGGGAATGTTCGCATGGCGCGGTACGTAGGGCGCTTCCGCGAAGAAGCGAAGCAGCCTCCCCAGAGTGTTTCGCAACTCCTTGCGGTGAACTATCGCGTCTATCATACCGCAACGCTGTTGAAACTCGGAGGTCTGGAAATCGTCGGGAAGTTTGACTCCCATATCCTGATTCCCTACGCGCCGCCCCGCAAACCCGATAAGCGCCCCCGGCTCCGCGAGAATTATATCGCCCAGCGCCGCGTAGGAGGCGTATACGCCCGCCATAGTGGGGTCGGTGAGAACAACGAGGTAGGGCAGTCCCGCCGATTTGAGTCGCGCCAACGCCGCGCTCGTCTTCGCCATCTGCATAAGAGAGTAGATGCCCTCCTGCATTCTCGCGCCGCCCCCATTCGCCGTTATCATCACTACGGGGAGGCGCTCCTCAATCGCTCGCTCTACAGCGCGGTGAATTTTTTCGCCAACCACGCTCCCCATAGAGCCGCCCATAAACGAAAAATCGGCGACGCTAATAACCACGCGCTGGTCGGAGATACGCGCAAACCCCGTGTAGAGGCTATCCACCATCCCCGTCTTTTCGCGGGCGCGGGCGATTTTATCGGCGTAGTCGGGAAATCCGAGCGGGTCTACAGCCGTAACATTCGCGTCGAACTCCTCGAAACTGTCTTCATCTATGGTAATCTCAATCCGCGCCTGAGCGCGAAGTTTATGGTGGTGGTCGCATTTGGGGCAGAGTTGCCAGTTGCGCTCAACATCCTTCGCGAAGGAGATTTCATTGCAACTAGGGCACTTGCTCCAGAGTCCGTCCGGAACGCTGTTGGGGTTGTTTCCGGGTTTCTGCTTACGGCTAAACCAGCCTCGTGACATAGTGTATCGTTCCTTATACCCCTCCCCCTCGTAACGCTAGAAGAGCGTGAAAGGGAGAGGCATTCGTCTTATTTGATTTGCAGGGAGGATTAACGCGCCTGTTTCGCGAATCCAAAAGGACTACCCCGCTATGGAATGTTGAAAGGAAGCCAATGAGCCTCTCTGATTTACGTCAAGAAATAGACTCGGTTGATATGCAGATATTAGAACTGCTGAATCGTCGCGCCAAAGTCGTGCAGGAAGTAGGACACACGAAATCACGCGAGAACACGCACTATTTTACCCCCGAACGCGAGTTTAACATCTTTCAGCGTCTAACTTCTTCCAACACGGGTCCCCTAGATTCCTTCGCGATTCGCGCCGTCTACCGTGAAATTCTCTCGGCGTGCCGCGCTTTAGAGAAACCGCTCGCCATCGCCTTCCTCGGACCAGAGACCACCTTCAGCCATCTTGCCAGCCTTTCACGCTTCGGGCGCTCCGCCAAATACCACCCTGTAGAGAGTATCACGGAGGTCTTTTCGGCAGTTGAGCGTAACATTGTGGACTATGGCGTGGTTCCCGTTGAAAACTCATGGGCGGGAGTTATTCCTGAGACGCTAGATACCTTTATGAACTCGAACCTGCGGGTTCTGTCGGAAATCTACCTGCCCATCTCCCACAATCTGCTCACAAAATGCGAGGCTCTACAAGACATCAAGCGGCTCTATTCGCACTTTCAGCCCGTCGCGCAGTGCAAACAGTGGCTCAAAAATCACCTCTCCCATGTTCAGATGATAGACGCTTCCAGCACGGCGAAGGCGGCGGAGATGGCGGCGGAAGACCCCGAAAGCGCCGCTATCGCCACGAACCTCGCGGCGGAGCGCACGGGGTTGCCCATCCTCTGCGAACATATCGAGGATAACCCCACGAACCGAACGCGCTTCCTAGTGCTAGGCTACAACGAGCCGGAGCCGACGGGCAAGGATAAAACCTCAATAATGTTCTCTGTGCCGAACAAGAGCGGCGAACTGGTTCACGCCCTTAGCGCCTTCGAGAAGCACGGCGTAAATATGACCATGATAGAGTCGCGCCCCACAAAGGTCGAAGCGTGGCAGTACGCTTTCTATATCGATGTTCAAGGGCATATTCGCGACTATAACGTAGAAAAGGCTGTCGGACTGTTGAACGAGCATTCGCTGTTCGTGCGGGTTCTGGGGTCGTATCCAGAGGCGCTGTAGAAGAGGTATGCCCCGGGCGAGATTCGAACTCGCACTGTAGCGATTTTAAGTCGCTTGCCTCTGCCATTGGGCTACTGGGGCTAGTGAAAACAGGAGTCCGCGCCAACTTTCGGCGCGGACTCTATTGTATTATATACGGGCTGTTTTGTCAAATACCTTTGAGGGTTCCTAGTGAGGCGCTATCTGCCATAACTCCTTAATCCCCGACATAATAAACTCCGCGGCTACCGCCACGAGCAGAAGCCCCTCAATACGCGCAAAGATATTCACGCCCGTCGTACCCAGCAGCCTCCCTATAGAACCCGCCATACTGAGCGCAAGCCACGACAGCAGACCAATTATCAAAACAATCCCCGCCATCAGCGGTAACTGGCTCCAAAAGGGGCCCGAATCCATAAAGAGTATGACCGAGCCAATCGCGCCGGGTCCTGCAAGTTGCGGAATCGCCATTGGAACTATCGCAATCTCGTGTTGCGATTTCGCCTCCTCGTTCTCTTCAGGGGTCTCCTTGCTACGGCTAGGACGCGCGTTCAGCATATCTAGCCCCATAAAGAGGAAGAGCGCCCCTCCCGCCACACGAAAACTCGGTAGGCTGATACCAAAAAAGGTGAGAAGACTCTTCCCGCATACCGCCGAGATGAGCAGAATAAGAGTCGTGGCGAATGCGGCGAGACGCGCCATCTTCTGGCGCTCCGTCTGCGTCTGTTCGTGCGTCAAGCCAAGAAAGACGGGAGCCGCGCTTAACGGGTTCACAATGACAAGAAGCGAGATAGTCGCTTTCAGAAAGAGTGTGTACTTATCCATCGGTTAGAGCGGCGTAGCCCAGAGTTCATCTAGGCGGCTGCGAGTCAGGCTTTTGACGTGTCCGTCTGCGAACAGCGTACTATAGCGTTGCGCTAGTGGAAACAGGCTACCGTGCCACCTCCCCGCCCCGTCGAAGAGAACGTTCACCTGCGCGGAACTCTGGAAGGTCATCTCTCCCGCGCGGCGCAGGGCTATCTCGGTGCGGTAGTAGTAGCTCGTCCCGAACTTCTCAAAACTACTCGGCGTAGCGTCGAGGGGCAAGCCTGTAAAGTCCTCCGTATCGAAGCCCGTATCCGCGGGGCAGTGAAAAAGCGCTTTCGACTTGACGTAGGGCTGTAGCGCCTCATGAATCATCTGGATATTGAGAAGGTCTTTCTGAAAATTCGGAAACTGACTCCAGATAATAGGGGTGTAGCGGTCTGCGGGGTCAATGGCGTAAGGATAGAGTCCATCGTTGTCCTGCGCGTACATCGAGATACTCATTCCTACCTGCCGCAAATTTGAGAAGCAGACAGATTCTCGCGCCTTGCCCCGCGCCGTGAAGAAAACGGGGAAAATGAGAGCCGCCAAAATAGCGATAATTGCGATGACCACGAGTAACTCAATGAGGGTGAACCCATGAGGGCGGGAGGAAAGGGAACGCATGATGACACTCTCTCCTTTGTGCGAAAACTTGCAATAAGGTTCTCGCTCCCCGCCCTGTTTTCCTGCCTGAGCGCGATTCCACCCTCAGATAGAGGAAATCACGCTTCAATGGCGAATATCGTACACAACACAAACCACATTTAACGGGAGAAACCCAATGTTCACACTTTTAGCGGGCTTCCTAGCCCTCGCCCTACCCCGACCTGCGCCTGAGCCGCCCATCGCCCGACAAGTCTCCGAGACGAATATACGCCATGGGGTGCTCGGATTAGGGGCGGACACCTTCATTATCAACGGCGAAGGCAAAACTATCTGGACGTATCCGCGCAACACCCGCGACGGCTGGATGCTCTCAAACGGTCATCTTCTACTCGTCATCACCAAGAGCGCAGACTATCCGGGCGGCGGCGTGGTAGAAGTAGACCGCGAAGGCAAAACCTACTTCGAGTATAAGGGAACTCAGAACGAAGTGGATACCGTGCAACCTCTTTCCAAAAACCGCATTATGCTCACCGAATCGGGCGCGAAACCGCGTATTCTTGAGATGGACAAGAGCGGAAAAATCCTCGTGGAAGTACTCCTAAAATGCCAAAGCGAAAATCAGCATATGCAGACCCGTATGGCGCGAAAACTGAAAAACGGAAACTACCTCGTCCCGCACGCCTTCGACCGCATAGTGCGCGAATATACCCCTGACGGCGCAGTGGTTTGGGAGGCGCGCACCCCGCACTGGCCCTTTGTCGCGTTTCGTAAGGCGAACGGTAACACCCTCATCAACTGTACGCAGGGCAACGTCGTAATTGAGGTGGATAAAGAGGGCAAAACCGTGTGGGAACTGAGTAACAAAGACCTGCCCGGTAGCCCCATCCGCGACGCTTGCGGGGGGCAAATCCTCGCAAATGGCGACATCGTTGTGACCAGCTACGGCGCAGGAGACCCAAACGCCGTCAAGGTGTTTGAAATTACCCCCGACAAGAAACTGGTATGGACGCTCTATACAGGGCGCGAACATGGGCTACATCAGTTCCATATTCTGGACGAAGAGGGCAACTTCCTGAAAGGGAAGCACCAGAAGTAGAAGAGGCTTCAATCATGCGTGTAGCGGTTATCGGTAGCGGCTTCATAGGAAGGCGGCACGCGGATGCGATTCGCCAATCCGCTTACGCCGAACTGGTTGCAACTTGCGATATAGATATTACACGGGCGGTTGCAGGAGCCTCCGCCCGCGCCTATACAGACTACGCCACGCTCCTCGAAACAGAGAAGCCCGATGTAGTGACCATCGCCACGCCCGACCACCTGCACGTGGAGCCTACGCTATTAGCTCTCCGCGCAGGATGTCATGTCTTCTGCGAAAAGCCCCTCGCTATGACCTTAGAGGAGGCGCGACTCATGGCGGAGACGGCGGCGGAGTGTGGGCGGTTTCTCGCGGTAGACTACAACCGCCGTTTCAGTTTCGGCTACGGCAAAGCGCATCAACTTGTGTCGGAGGGGCGCATTGGAGAGCCGACTCACGCTGTTTTTCGCGTTACGGATGGCATACCGCCCTTTGTGAAAGGGCGCGGGGTTTACGCCTTCCTCTTCTCCATGCTGACGCACCATATCGACCTCATGCGCTGGTTTTGCGGCGAAATCGTCTCCGTATACGCCCTCCAAAGCAGACCCGACGACGAGGGAAAGTTCCTCGATACTGTCCTCTCTTTCGAGTTTGCATCGGGGGCGATAGGTAGCGTCGTGGGCGGTTGGCGCGAAGGGCAGACTCGCACGATAGAGACGCTTGAGATAGGCGGAACGCAGGGCGCGGTGATTATTGAGGATGTCCAAAAGCGCGTTCGCCTACACGGTCTCTCCCCCGATAGCGTGGAGGAGTTCCAATCGGACTACTTCTGGGGCGTTCAGACGGAGTTTTATCACTCGCTAGACGCGCACGTTCTCGCCTTCCTTGAGAGCGTCCATAAGAGAGAAGCGCCGCTCGTTTCCGGGCGAGACGGAGTGCGTGGGTTGGAGATTGTCGCGGCGGCGATAGAGTCGCACCGTTCGGGGAGACGAGTGACTGTATCGTAGGAAGTCACACTTTTGGAGGGGCTTCGTTTCATCGTATAACGAGAAAATCGCCAGGGTATGCAAGGGAGAGAGTCTTATGAGAAACCGCTTCGCTCTACCGGGAATTGGGTTAGGGCTGTTCATGCTTACAGGCGCAGGGGCGCAAGGCTCCGACGTGGTATCCGTCGGCGCGGGGAGCTATACCCTGAAACTCCCCGCAGGCGCGAAGGAGCCAGAGGTCGCGCCGTTCGTCACGAAGGCGGTGAAAAGCCCCGTGCCCACCAACCACTGGTGGAGTTCCCTCGTCTTCACCCGATACTCCAATCAGATGTTCCCTCACCCCCTCGGAGTTCAGGCGCACGATAAGGGCTTGAGAATCTACTACCCTGGCGCGGGCTACACGGCGAACGCGCAGGGCGTATTCACTGCGGTCATGTCCGCCCCCAACGACCTCATTATCGGGCACTCCGCTCAGGAGACCTTCCCCGACGCGCGCGCAGAGAGTTGGAGCGACTGGTTTGTGACGGCGGCGTTCGTAAATAAAAGCAACCGCCTCCTACTAACGTTTGGTCACGGCTCTCCGTTTGTCTACGGAACGATACAGGGCGGAAGCCCCGCATTCACCTTCGGAAGCCCTCCCGCTCTCTTCGCAGGCGACGCGAATAGCCCCGTATTAGGCGTAACAATTAACGGGCGTAATTACGGACTGTTCGCCCCGACAGGCAGTCGGTGGGAGGGAATCGGCGGAAACAGGTTGACCTATACCGGCAAGCCCTACTTCTCCGTAGCGCTTCTGCCGGATAATACGAAAGAGACGCTCGCCTATTTCGCTCGATACGCCTACAACCACGTGACAGACTCTAAGGCGACCTGGGCTTACGACGAACAAACAAGCGCCGTCGCAACGACCTACATCTTTACCGTGAAGGATTACGAGGGCGCGGAGAGGGGGACGCTCTTCGGACTCTACCCGCATCAGGCTCAACGCGCCTCAGAAAAGTTCACCCCCTACTCCTACCAGACCGTTCGCGGCGCTCTACGGCTCTGCGCGGGGGAGGGCTTTCGCACCGTTACGCCCTTTCATGGAGTTCTGCCGCTTCTTCCCTCCTATGGAGCCTACGACAAAGCCGCCCTGCACAAATATCTTGACGCGGATGCCGCCGCCTTCAAACCAGAACTTACCGACACCTACTGGACGGGCAAGGCGCTCGGAAAACTGGCGACGCTCGCCTCCATTGCCGAGGCTACAGGCGACCAACCCGCCAATCAGCAGTTTTTGGCGCGACTAAAAGGCTTACTCGAAACCTACTTCAGTGCAAAAAGCGACTCTCAGGGCGAAACCGCCAAATCGAAGGGGCTTTTCTACTATAACAGGGCGTGGGGGACGCTTATCGGCTACCCGGCTTCCTTCGGAAGCGACCAGGCTCTCAATGACCATCACTTCCACTATGGATATTTCATACGCGCCGCGGCGGAGCTGGCGCGACAGGAGCCTTCGTGGGGCAAAGCGAAAAACTGGGGCGGTATGGTGAACCTGCTTATCCGCGACTGCGCCAACCCGAATCGCGACGACCCCATGTTTCCGTTCCTACGAAACTTCGACATCTACGAAGGGCATACCTGGGCGGACGGCAAGGGCGATTTCGCGGATGGAAATAACAACGAGTCGTCGTCAGAGGCGATGAACGCATGGACGGGCATGATACTCTGGGGGGCGATGACAGGCGACAAGAAAATTCGAGACACAGGAATCTACCTCTACGTCACCGAGAAGGACGCGATAGAGAACTACTGGTTCGATGTGCATCATCTCTACCCGAAAGCCTTCTCTAAACCGATGGCTTCCATGGTATGGGGCGCAAAAGCGGTCTACGCGACGTGGTTCTCCGGCGACCCTATCACCATGCACGGCATAAACATCCTGCCGCTTCAAAGCGGCTCTCTCTACCTAGGCGAATTCCCCGAATATATAAACGCGAACGTGGCGGGACTGGCGAAAGAGCGCGTCGCAATGGACGCAAGAGACCCCAAGCGCGACAAAAGCCTGCCCTCGCGAACAGGCGAGAACTGGGGTGGATGGGGGGATATTATACTGATGTATCAGGCTCTTGGCGATGCGCCCGTAGCCCTCAAGAACGCCCATTTTGATACGCAGGACATAGAAGCCGGAAACTCTCGCGCCAACCTCTATCAATGGTTGCATCTCTTCAACGTTGTCGGGACGCAAGATACAAGCGTCACCGCCGACACGCCGCTCTACGCCGTCTTCAAAAAAGGCGAAACGCGCGCCTACGTTATCTATAGCCTGACAGACAAGCCAAACACAGTAACTTTTTCAGACGGACTTGCCATTACCACCCGCAAGAAGGGCGTAGCGTTTGTGGCTACGACTCCACATCAGGATAAGGGCGGCAGATAGCGAATTTTGCGAGCGGTTTTGTATTTTCTTGTAACGTCTGCGCTTTAGCCCCGTCTCTCCTTCAGACCACACGCAATTCAGGGTCGCCCACAACCATTTTTTGAAAGGAGACTTTGTGATGCACATACACCGCTCTCAAAGCAATCCAATTAGCAAGTCCGCCTGGCTTCCTCTCCTCGCCTGCGCCGCGCTTGGCGCTTCTGGCTTATACAGCGCCGCCCGCGCCGACGAAAAACAGGAGAAAAAAGAGATAAAAGTCATCGTCACGGATGACGACAACATCGACGTAAAACAGAGCGACGCGAAGATATCCGATGAAGACCGCAAGAAACTCCATGCGGAACTCGAGGCTCTAACGAAAGAGCGCGGCAAACTCGACGAGAAAATCCGTTCGCTACGCGGAAAACTCGGCGAGCGCGTACAAGCCTTCGCCTTTGTAAACGGAAAACGATTAGACCTCTCCTCCGACGCTCTATCCCACCTTGACGGACTGGGCAAGAGCGGCGAAAAGCGCGTACAACTGTTCTTGAAGCATGGGGACGGTAAGGCGGATGACCTCCTAGCTCCTCACATCGAAACCCTAAACCTGGGTAAAGACGGCGAAAAGCGTATCGAATTGCGCTTGCAGGGCGACCTGAACGGGCATTTGGACGCGCTTCCAGACCTCTCTCCTGAGCAACGCCAACAGATGGAAAAACATTTCGCGGAGGCGGACATACAGTTCAATCGGGCTTCGGAGAAGATGCCGAAGCTACTTGAAGAGCGAACTATCATCCTCAATAGCGACAAAGCGCTTGGCGGAAAAGGTCAGGTTCGCATCCTACGCTCCGATTCCGACAGCCGAATCCGCCAACTAGAGAAGCGCATCGAAGCCCTCGAAAAACGGCTTAAAATGAAGATGAAGGCGGAGAAGAGCGCCGACACCTTCGAGCAAGAGCTGTTCTAACTCCCTCTGTTGTATCGCCTCCCCCCTCTTTATCGCTACAAGAGGGGGCTTCTCTTTTTCACTCCTTATAGGTCAATACGTAAAGCGGTTCACAAAAACCTATCCGGACGATACGGCGCGAGTTGCGGAGGCATCTGCTTCAGCATTATCTCCTCTGCAAGCAGATGCGCCAACAGAGGCGCAAGCGTCAAGCCGCTATGCGTCACCGCCACATAGACCCCATTTACCCCCGGTAGCGCCCCCACAATCGGGTAGTCGTCTTGAGGCACAGAACGCATACAGAGATACGCGCTCATCCCTTGCGCCGCCTCTTTCAATGCGAGTTGCGGAAGCCAATCGTTCGCCCTAACCAGAAGAGACCGCCCAATCTCATTTAATCGTTTCGCGTCGAGGCTCCCCTCCATAGCGAGCGCGTCTGTGTCGTCCGCCCCCACAAGAAGTCCCCCCGTCGCCGTCGGGCGAAAATGAAGACCGCCTGTGTCAGGAGGATAGAGTACGCGTCGCGCCTGTCCCTCCGCCGACTGCGGAGCGGTGTCCGCCAGAATGCCCGGAACCTGCTTAATGGGAACCGCTTGCGTCGCCTGCGGGTTGGATGTGAGAAGTTGAATCAGCGCAGGTGTCTGTAGCCCCGCCGCTAACACTACGGAGCGCGTCGCATACTCCGCCCCGCCCGCCCGAACCATCGAGACCTTGCCGAGAGTGTCTGTATGAAAACTCTCTATGGGGCAGTACTCCTTAATAATAGCGTTATGGTTGCGAGCGTGGTTCGCCAAAAAACGAATCAGTCGCAACGGCTCCGCCCACTTATCCGCCGGCGCAAACAGCCCCTCAACGCTCTCATTAGGAGGTCGGAAGCGCACTAAAGGCTCCAAAATCTCCATATCGCCTGAACTCACCATTGAGTAGGGATAGCCCAGCGCCTGTAGCCTATCGGCGCGTCGGCGAAGCATGGCTATCTGTTGCGGTTGGCTACTACGCGCCCAGTAGAGCGTTCCCCCAGAGTGTATACCTAGGTTTTCTGCTTTATGCTCTAACGCCAGCCGCTCGTAGCGTTTCAAAGCCTCCGCGTTTAGTTGAAAATAACGCTCGTCGCTCTCAGTTTTCGAGGTAGCGTTCAGCCATGCGAAGCCGCTCCCCGTAACGCCGCTACCCAACGCATAAGCCTCCAGCAGAGCGACGCGAAGGGTGCGCCGCGCCAGTTCGTAAGCGAGACACACTCCCATCACGCCCCCGCCAACCACAACTACATCTACCAGTTCCGGCATACCGTTCTCCCTATCTTCAGGGTTGGAAGAGTGACAAGACAACCTCCCAACGCTTTGCGCCTCGTCCCCTCTCTCCAGCGTAATAAGAGAGAACCTAGCGATACAGATTAGCGCCAAAATCAACGCGCCCTAAATTATTCATCGTATAAAACGCTTTTTTTATCTTTCACTTGACCTATTTCAATTATCGCGACATAATGGTCTCTATATCGGGTTGAAAGAAGAAAAGCCTAATGATTTCACAAACCGCAGAGTACGCCCTGAGAGCCATTACGCATCTCGCGGCAAACTCAGACACTCCACAAACATCCCACCAGATAGCCGCCCAGACGCTAGTGCCGCTTCCCTACCTCTCTAAAGTCCTACAGTCGCTAGGAAAAGCGGGGTTAATCCGCGCGCAGAGGGGGCTACATGGAGGCTTCACGCTCATTCGTTCTCCAGAGCAGGTAACGGTATACGAGGTCATCCAAGCCGTTGACCCCTTGAAGCGTATTCTCGTCTGTCCTCTGGGAATCTCTACGCACGGTGCAAACCTCTGCCCGCTCCACCGCCGTCT
>CAIJLM010000692.1 GCA_903821495.1 uncultured Chthonomonas sp.
GGGCATGTTGACCACGGAAAAACATCCCTTCTTGACGCCATCAGAAAAACAAAGGTTGTTGATAAAGAAGCAGGCGGGATTACTCAGCATATCGGCGCGTACCAAGTGGAGGTGGAGCATAACGGCGAAAAGCGCAAAATCACCTTCCTCGATACCCCCGGTCACGCGGCGTTCACCGAGATGAGGGCGCGTGGCGCAAGCGTCACAGACATCGTTGTTCTCGTAGTAGCGGCGGACGACGGCATTATGCCCCAAACCGTAGAGGCTATCAATCACGCACGCGCCGCGGAAGTCCCCATTATCGTGGCTATCAACAAGATGGATAAGCCCGACGCGCGCCCCGATAGAATTAAGCAACAACTCACCGAACACCACCTCGTCGTAGAGGAGTATGGCGGCGATATCATCACCGTTCCCCTCTCCGCCAAAACGCATGAGGGCATCCCCTCTCTCCTAGAGTACATCCTGCTTGTCGCGGATATCAACGAATACAAAGCGGACCCGCATGGTCACGCTACAGGCGCTATTATCGAAGCGAAAGTCGAACCCGGCAAGGGAACCGTCGCGACGATTCTCGTGCAGTCCGGCGTACTTCGCGTGGGAGACAACCTCGTTGCGGGGCTTTCCTACGGCAAAGTGCGCTCTATGATAAACGAGCGCGGAGAGCGCCTCCAAAAAGCGGGGCCCGCCACTCCCGTAGAGGTGAGCGGACTGAATATCACCCCCGCGGCTGGAGACATCGCAGAGGTTCAGAAGAACGAGAAAGAGGCGCGGGCGCTCGCCGAAAAGCGACAAGAAAAAGCGCGTACCTCTCGACTTGGGGGCCCCGTGAAGCGCCTCACCCTCGCCGACATTGCGAAACAGGCGCAAGATGGCGTTGTGAAAGACCTCTCCCTGATTGTGAAGGGCGATGTTCAGGGTAGCGTCGAAGCGATTCTGGGGCAACTCAACAAAATCACCGAAGACAACGACGACGAAGAGGTGAGCATCAGCGTAAAACTGAGCGGCGTGGGCAACGTCTCCGAATCCGATGTTAGCCTCGCTGTCGCCACAGGTTCTATCGTTATCGGCTTTAACGTTCGCGCCGATGCCGGAACCCAACGCGCCGCCGAGCGCGACGGCGTAGATGTGCGCTTCTACAACATCATCTACGACCTTACCGAAGACATTGAACGCGCCATGAAGGGGCTAATGGAGCCTATCTACGAGGAGATTATTCTGGGCAAGGCGGAGGTTCGCCAACGCTTCCAGACCCCGCGTGGAATCGTTATCGCAGGAAGCTATATTCAGGACGGTCTCTTTCGACGCGGCGCGGAAGTCCGTGTTTTCCGAGGGAAAGACAAACTCGCTACAGGGCGTGTCGACACTCTCCGCCGTATCAAGGACGACGCGCGCGAAGTGGCTCAGGGCTACGAGTGCGGTATCGTCGTCTCAGACTGGACAGACGTGCAGGTGGGCGACATTCTAGAGTGCTTCGAGATGAAACAACTACAACGGTAGCGCCTCCTTCTTAAAACAGGCGGGCGCTTGTAAGCGTCCGCCATGAAGCTAATTCACTAACAAGATGCACATAGGAACCCTTACCATCACGCTCTATCTACACGATACAGAGTCGTTGAAAGACAAGAGGCAAATCATAAAGAGCCTTGTGGAGACCACGAGGCGAAAGTTCAATATCTCGATTGCGGAGATAGACGACCTCGACAAATGGCGAAAGGCGACACTCGGTGTCGCGTGTATCGCCAACGAAGCCGCTCACGTCAATCGAGTGCTGGACAAGGTGTTGGACACGATAGAGGGCAATCCCGCCGTAGACGTTGGAGAAGTGGCGCTGGAGATGCTCTAGTTCATAGATTGCGAGAAGAGAATTATGAGTAGCATACGACCTGAGAGGGTGGCGACCCAACTTATAGAGATTCTGAGCGAACTTATTCGCAAAGATTTGCGCGACCCGCGCATAGGATTCGTCACGCTTACCGGCGCAACGGTCTCCCACGACCTGCGCCACGCCAAGATATTCGTCAGTGTAATGGGCGACAGCGAAGAGCGCAAACAGACCCTGAAAGCCCTCAACGGCGCGGTGGGGGCGATGCGCGGCGAAGTGACTCGTCAGGCGCGGCTACGTATCGCGCCTGAAATCACCTTTGAGTACGATGACGGCATAGAGCGCGGTCAACGTATCTTCGCGCTTCTCAACACCATTGAGGACGACCGCAAAGCCAACCCCATTCTACCCGGTGAGGAGACTCCCGAAGAAGCATGACCACCCCGCTCCAACGCACCACAACCGCCCTTCTAAATGCCCGACGTATCGCCGTATTCGCGCACATCAGCCCGGACGGAGATACGCTAGGCTGTATTCTGGCATTGACGGCGGCGCTACGCGCACTTGGTAAAGACGCGACCCCCTTCGCGGCGGACGGCGTTCCTACCGTTTTGAAGGGGCTACCGGGGGCGGCTTGGGTGGAGCGCGACACGGAGCGCCGAGATTTCGACCTTGCCGTAGTGTGCGACGCGGGCGCTCTGAACCGTATCGGAACGAGTCTGCTTCCCGTCGCCGAGTCCGCGCCACTTATGATAGATATTGACCACCATGTTGTTTTAGGCGCTACCTTCGGGAATATTCAGTTTCTGGATGCGAAGGCGGCGGCGACGGCGGAACTTATCTGGCGCGTGATTCGTTCGCTGGAACGAGCGACCGGCAAAACTTTGGTCACGCCGCAGATAGCCGAGTGCCTCCTGACGGGTATTATCACCGATACAGGCTCCTTCATGTTCGCAAACGTGCGCCCTCAAACCCTTCGACTCGCCGCTGAACTTCAAAAACATGGCGCTATCCCTGCCCAAATCTGCGAACAAATCTATACAAATCGCTCCTACGCAAGCCAAAAACTACTCGCCCGCGCCCTCGACTCCTTGCAACGCACAGAGGACGGCAAAATCGCGTGGGAACACGTCACGGGGAGAGATTTTGAGGAGTTGGGCGCGACAGATGAGGACTCGGACGGCATTGTGAACCATGCGCGAGATATTAGCGGGGTCTATGTCGGCTTGATGTTCCGCGAGATACCGGGGCGCAAAATTCGGGTGAACCTGCGCGGACGCGAAGGAGTCGCCGTCAACGAAATCGCGGCGGTTTTCGGTGGCGGAGGGCATAACCTCGCCGCTGGTTGCTCGGTAGACCCGCCCTTAGAAGAGGCGGAGCGTCGCGTTGTGGAGGAGGCGATTCGACACCTGAATGCGAAA
>CAIJLM010000693.1 GCA_903821495.1 uncultured Chthonomonas sp.
CGTATTTCGCGGACTCATCCCAAAAGAGTGAACTCTTACGTTCAGGGTGCAAAGCGCCCCTACTTCTGGTAAAATCTTAAAGACGAAACTATTTCATGCAGAACGAGGAGGCGCTGACGCAAAATGCTCACCGCAGAGGGATGTTTGAAACGGCGCGAACGCCTGTGGCGAAGCCTTGCCGATAAGCCAGACTGGATACTTCTCTCCGAACCCCAACACCTTATCTACTTTGCGAACTTCGCTACCTCGCCCTACACCTACGCAAGCCAAAATGCAAGCGCGGTTCTTCTACTCGGCGCGGACGGTAGCAGTATCCTTGTGGCGGACAATCTGCAAGGGGAGTTCGCAGAGAAGGCTTTTGTGGATAGGGTGGAAGTTCCCGTATGGTACAACGGGCGTGGAACTGCGCCCTACCGCACGGCTCTTCTGACTGAAGCAGCCTTAAATGTCTTGAAAACCTGCGAAGGCAGTCGCTTTGGCTACGAACCTGCGACTCACGCCGCTGTTCTCGAAGGGCTTCGCGCTCAACGTAGCGGCATAGAGACCTTCGATATCAGCCCAACTATTCACGCCATAAAGCGAAGTAAAGACCCCGACGAGGTAGCGATACTCAAGCGCTGTATGCGAAGCGCGGAGGCGGGGTTTAGCGCCGCGATTCAGAGCCTCAAGCCCGGTATGACGGAGCTACAGGCTTACGAACTCATCGCCTCCGCTGTGATGGAGGAGGCGCAAGACCGCGTCATCGTCTACGGCGACTTCGCTACAGGGCATCGCGCTTTTGCAGGCGGCGGAGGTCCCACTCAGCGCGTTATCGAAAAAGACGACTTCGTTCTACTCGACTTTTCGGTTATCATCAACGGCTATCGGGGCGACTTCGCGAACACCTTCGTGGTGGATGGCGGCAGAGCGAACACGCGCCAGCGTGAGATGGCGAGCGTCTGCCTTGAGGGAATGGCGGTAGGCGAAAAACATCTCCGAGCGGGAGTCAAGTGTAACGAACTCGACGCGACTATCCGTAATGTCTACAAACAACACGGAGTTTGGGAGTACTTTCAGCACCATGCCGGGCATGGACTGGGGCTAGGACATCCCGACGCGCCCTACATCGTCCCCGAAAGCGCGGACACTCTGGTCGCGGGAGATGTGATAACCCTCGAACCCGGAATGTATATTCCCAACGTAGGCGGAATGCGCTTTGAGCGCAACTACCTCATCACTGAAGAGGGCTACGAATGCCTAACGCGCCACTATCTAGGGCTAGAGCCGCCACGCTAAAGAGACACACTATTTTATGAGCGACGAAACCCAACAACAAGACCCCGAACAGAGCGGGGCGGAGCCTGTCAAAACACAGGCGGAAGCGCCTACGCTGACAACAGCGCAAGTTATCGGAAAGTGCCTGATGATACTCCTCGTTTTTGGGGGTATCGGCTTTCTCGTCAATTTTCGCAATGTCGCCCAGCATACGCTCCCGCACATCGTCATCATGGACGGCACTTTCGAGTTTCAAGAGGTCAGGGACTCTCTGCCCATACCGCACGTTGTGGCATGGAATAGAGGCTTTATACAGTGGATGCTACGGGCGGAGCGAATGGACGGAGGCGTTCTGCTCTTCGCCATTCTGGGAAGCCTCTCGCTGATTTTCTTCCAGTCCATCAAACTGCTCAATCCCGCCTTCCGCCTCTTTACAGTCTCTAAAACGCCCATAAAAGACGCTCAGATAGGGACTTCCACGCTCGTACTGAACCGAACGGTGGTCGTTAAACTCTTTCGCTTACTTATCGTTTTACTGCCCGCCTGTGTTATCTGGCTCCTCTGCGCCCGCTTCGAGATGAAGCAACCCATACTCAGTTACCTGTTGCGCTGGCTAGGGGTCGGTGTAACCTTCTGGGTGGGCTTTCATCGGGAGGGCATGGCGGGCGATTTTCAGGAGGCGAAGTTTCAGCCTATTGAGGAGTCGGCGCATCGCCTTCTGCTCAAGGGGGCGCTGTTTGGGCTATGCGCATTCCTCCTTCAATACTTCGCGCTCGCTCTGCCCTCTAGTGAGCGAATGAACCTCTATCACACGCTCGGAACCTTCCACAAAGGTTTCTGGTCTCAAATATCCGTCCCCTACCTTCTCAGCGGCGCGGGCGTTTGGGCGGGTATAGGGCTACTGCTGTTCGCACTGGGCGGATTCCGCTTGCGCCCCGCGCAACGGGTTATGTTGAGCGCCCTGCCTCTAGCGGCTCTCGTCCTACTTGTTATGGCGCGGCGCGGACAAGAGGGTGCAGAGGCGTTTATGAAGGCGCGAGATATAACTCCCGCCGTCTTTGAGGCGATAGCGGAACCCTATAACCCCGAAAAACCGATGCCCGCGGCGGGGGTTCCCGACGGTATTCAGGCGGGAGACGCGCTACTAAGTCTTCTGAGTATCCCGCGCCCCACTCGCGGAAGCAACCCTGTCCTCTTCTTTTTTGAGCGTGGCGTAGGTATCGCCATGCAGGAACACTACACCGAAGACGGTCTGCCTACCGACTCAAGCACAGAGAAGGCGGTAGCCGATTTCCTGAAAAAGCGCAACTACCAGACCGCGCTCTCATGGATAGCCTTCAAACACCTCTTCAATATCGGCGCGGTGGACTTCGACATCACGACCTCCCTGCGCTACTGCATAGACAGCCTTGCAAAGTACCCGCACGTCGCTCAGACTATGCCCGTCCTCCGCTCTATGCTCTTCTACTGCGCCGCCTCCAAAGAGAATATCGCGATACTAGACGACCTAGCGGACGAGAACCAGTTCGTTTGCGAGGATAGACCTATCTTCAGGATGATGGGCGACCTCTATCTGCGCGTGGGCGAGGTGGAGAAGGCGCTCAAGTGGTATCGCAAAGCGGATATGCCCAAGACGTTTCTTGAGCGTATTCAGAAATCGAAGCCGATGTTTCGAGCGGGGCGGGTTGTAGGAACGCTTACGCTCAACGGCAAGCCGCTTGCTGGCGTGAAGGTAGGCGTTCACCCTGTGCGCCTGAATGGGTTGCCCCTAGATATGGAGCCGGAACTACTTCACTCTAGCGAGGAGATGATGGGAGGAACCTTCCAATCCCCCCGCTTCCCCCGCTTCCACCCCCGCCCCTACGCCTTCCGTTGGGTCAGCGCGGGAGCCACGACAGATGCAAAGGGAGAGTTTCAACTGGATAACCTGACGGAGGGGCACTATCAAGTGATATGCACTCTGCCCTCCAGTGTGAGCCTGAATCCGCCGTTCGACAAAAGGCTTGAGGTGAAGCATCCGCCGAATATGCTCTACATGAGCTATCGAACTCCAAAAGCCACACTGGGGAAAATAGAGATTACTGCGCCCGTGACAAAGGATAGCCTGACATGGGTGAAGGTCGCGCCAGAAAAAAACGCGCCGAAAAAGGAGCCTTAGAGTGATAGAGATTGATATTGAATTCGTAAAGACCATCGCAAAAGAAGCGGGCGAGAGAGCCATTGAGAAAAACCCCGAACGCCGCGCCTACTACCAACTGGCGTGGCACATGGGGGCAGCGCAAACGGATCTCGCCACGCTCACCGCCGAGGACGTGGATTGGGAGCAGAAAACCATCGGCTTTTTCCGGCGCAAAACCGGAACCGTGGC
>CAIJLM010000694.1 GCA_903821495.1 uncultured Chthonomonas sp.
CGAATGCAGACTCATACTATTCAAATATCGGGCATACCTGACCAAATCTTGAAACGCCTAGACGAGCGAGTCAAAGAGAAAGGGAGCGATAGGGAGAGTTACCTTCGTGAACTGATAGAGTTTGACCTGCAACCGGCTACGATGTTACGCGACCTCTTCGCGCCTGTTCGCAGAGATGCGGCGGAGGGCGGCGTTTCCGATGAAGAGATTGATGCGCTTTTAGAGCAAGCGCAACGCGAAGCCCGCGCAACTTTGGGATGGGGTAGATAATTACTACGCCTAGAGACCAATCCACCCCCTTTTTTCTGTTCAACAAGAGTTTCAAGAAAAAGGAGGGCGGTAACAATGACAGAGTTAGCCTCAGTGCTATCTGGGAACCCACCCTTTTGCCAAAGAGCGGAGAACGGTATGTCGCACCATAACGTCACGGTCGCTCTTATCTACAATGAGAGCCATGCTATGGGGCGAATAGGCTCCTGTAATGTGTTCGTCGAAGATGCCTACAGGTAAGCTCTCATATCCGACAGGTAAATCGTCTCCGGGACGGACGTGCTTGTTGTTTGCATTGCGGATAATGCTGGCGACTTTACCGCTCGTTTCATAATCGTCTGTGCCTACGAATTCAACAACAGCGTACAATGCCCCTCTAGGATGTCCCCACAATACGCTTATACGCGCTCTGTCGGCGCCATAGGCAGGGCGGATAGTATAGCCAATAACAAGGGGAACCGTCCGCCCGCTGATAGACAAAACCGTTTGATAGCCTTCGGTAAAATACTCCTTCCCTGCGGGAGCGTTCCATGTAAACTCTCCTACACTCTCCCACTGCGGCTCTACAATAGAGAGAGGGGCATTTGCGCCTAATGATGGCAGGTTAGACGGCGGCGCGCCAGCGCTAATCCTCTCTCGCAACGCTTCCTCAGTAGTCCGCCACTCTCCAGCGATGTAAAACCCTTTAACGCCGCCGCTTTCCAGTTCCGTCCTCATCCCATCCTCGGTTATCTTCATAATGTCGGCAGCTTCCCTAACAGTGAGAACCTTCAACTCAGGTAACATATTCATCATTCCTTTCCGACCTATGTGCATTATGATTATAGTTATGCACGATTTTATTATACACGATGTACGTATTTTTATCAAGTTATGTAGGAATATATTTCAAAAAAGTATGTTTTAATGAATATATTCCTGCATGAATAGTTTGGGTTAGGATACACAATTGAGGCGTTTTGGGACGGAGGTTGTGTTGCATTGTGCATCGATTTTCGCGCCTTTTCGCGTATTTCGCGATTAATTCCCAAAAGAGAGAACGCTACTCAGCGCCACGCGCCTTGAAATATCGCCATCTTTCGGGTAGGATTACGTTATCACGAATTTTATACGAGGAGTCCTATTATGGAAGCGTTGAACGAGAGCCTACTGGAACTGATTACACAGACCGCGACGAACCTGCCTTCCGATGTTCGCAAAGTTTTGCACGCGGCGCATAAGCGCGAGAAGACGACCACGCAGGCGGGGCAAGCCCTGCATATCATCAGCCTGAATGTGGACATGGCGAAGGAGAATGTATCGCCCATCTGTCAGGACACGGGTATGCCCACGTTTGTCGTGCATACTCCTGTTGGCGTGAATCAGATTGTTATCAAAAAGGCGATTCTCGCCATGATAGAGGAGGCGACGCGACGTGGCAAACTCCGCCCCAACTCGGTGGACAGCGTGACGGGCAAGAACTCTGGTTTGAATTTGGGACCCGGCACTCCCGTCGTTCACTTTGAGCAGTGGGAGGAGGACGAGGTAGAGGTCATGTTACTTCTCAAGGGCGGCGGGTGCGAGAACAAGAACATTCAGTACTCGCTACCTATGGAACTTGACCACCTCGGCAAGGCGGGGCGCAACATAGAGGGCGTGTATAAGTGCATCATGCACGCGGTATGGCAGGCGCAAGGGCAGGGGTGTAGCGCGGGATTTTTGGGGGTGGGCATTGGCGGAGACCGCACCAGCGGCTATTCTCATGCGAAAGAGCAACTTTTCCGCTCGTTGGACGATGTGAACCCTGATGCAACCCTTCGTGAACTGGAGGAGCGGGTTATGGCGAACGCGGATAGCCTTGGAATCGGGACGATGGGCTTCGGCGGAGATGTGACTCTGTTGGGGTGTAAGATAGGGGCGCAGAACCGACTGCCCGCCTCGTTTTTCGTCTCGGTGGCGTACAGTTGCTGGGCTTATCGTCGTATGGGGGTGCGCCTTGACCCGCAGACGGGTGAGATTCGCAACTGGCTTTTCCGTGACGAAAATCCGACGCGCATGGTTGCGGAGAGCGGTTTTCCCTCCACCGGGCGCGAAATTCGGCTCAACCCGCCAATTTCGGAAGAGCAGATTCGCGCCCTCAAGGTGGGGGATGTGGTGATGATTAGCGGGGGTATGGTTACGGGGCGAGACGAGATACACGCCTACCTTATGAATAACGACTCCCCTGTAGATTTGAACGGCGGCGTGATATACCACTGCGGGCCCGTCATGCTGAAAGATGACGACGGCAAGTGGCGCGTAAAGGCGGCGGGACCCACCACGAGTATTCGCGAAGAGCCGTATCAGGCGGACATTATCAAGAAGTTCAGGATACGCGCCGTGATGGGCAAGGGCGGCATGGGCAAGAAGACCTTGAAAGGGCTACAGGAATCGGGGGCGGTCTACCTGAACGCGGTGGGCGGCGCGGCGCAGTTCTACGCCGAGAAGGTGAAAGAGGTGACGGGGGTCGCCTTCCTAGAGGAGTTCGGCGTTCCCGAAGCGATGTGGCAGTTGCAGGTAGAGGATTTCGTCGCGGTTGTCACAATGGACAGTCACGGAAACAGCCTACACGCAGATGTGGAAGCGGCAAGCGGGATAAAGCTGGAACTGGTTGGGGCTATATAAGGGCGGGGCGGAGGTTGAAAGCCCCTGACCACAAGCGCTATACTGCGAGCGCTCATAGTCCGTGCGTATGTTTGTAGGGGCAGACCCGCGTGTCTGCC
>CAIJLM010000695.1 GCA_903821495.1 uncultured Chthonomonas sp.
AGCGACTTTGCCCTCGATGCGGTGGCGCTGTGTCGCCCTCCGCGTGCGGAGGCTTTTGTGGCGGACGTGGAAGCTATCGCGCAAGGCTACGTCCAAGTGGACCGTCTCCTACCAATCCTACGCCACATTCAAACCCTCGAAGCCCTGCGCCTTGCTTCTCGTGCGTCAGAGCGTTCCGAATTGTCCGGTGAAAGCGCTTTGCTCGCCGCTCAAGACCGTGATGTCAATGAGAGAGGCGATATATGAACGCCCTCCAGTCTGCGAGAATCTTGCGGCAAATGACAGGCGCGTCTGAAACGGAGCCGCTTGATATCCGAACGCTTCTACCGCGCTACTACCCCGTTACGTTCATAGGGCTGGCAGGTCTGCGTGTTCACGCAATAGGAGAGTGGTTAAATCGCCGTCAGATTCTTTCGCCCAAGTCCTTAGTCATGTGCCGTGATCGCAGTCTTCGAGGAGGCATTTTTGCCGAAAATGGAGTGGCTTGTATTTTCTACGATGCAGACGATTCCGAAGACGATGTTCGATATACCCTCACGCACGAGGCGGGACACTATCTGCAAGATTACCTCTATCCTCGTGAAGAGGTAGTTGCACAACTTGGCGAAAATGTACGCGCCATACTAGACGGACTTCGCCTCCCGACATTGGAGGAGCGAGTAAACAGTCTTTTGGCGCAGACCTCGTTGTACCAACTGACTCACCTCATGGCGCGTGAAGACAATTCTCCACAAAGTTCACAGGAGGTTTTGTTAAGAGAGGCGGAAGCCGATGCCTTCGCTTGCGAAACGCTGGCTTCTCGTACAGCGATAGAGAGCCAGTTCGCGTGGACTGGAGAGCCAGACAGTGATAAGGCGAGACTAATAAACTTGCTTCAATCTCATTTCCGTCTTCCACGAACTTACGCCATTGCCTATGCCGAACGTCTTTCCAGTCAGTATGCTCCGCCGTTGAACCCCTGGAGGCATCTCCGGCTTATTTAGCCTATAATCGGGTACGGCTCTCTGCAACACTTTTTTGAGAAATTTCGCGTTTTCTGTCGCATTCCTATATCAGCCGCCGAATAACTTGTATAGAAAGGAGAAAGGAAGGCGATGGCGCAATCCAAAACACAAACTGATTTTCAGCCAGAGACTGATGCGTTCAGGGAATCGTTAGGGATTCCTTTTGAGCAAGCATTGGACTTGAATCGGTGGCATAAAGGAGCCGATTTATCTCAACTCTACCCCGAACTGCGTCGTATGGTTGCCGAAAGTGTTGAGCAAGAGCGACGCATCCGGGAACCCATTCGCAAAACCATTTTCCCTCAACTCCGCGCTGGAAGTAGTCCGCATCTCCCCAGCTGCGCGGGGGTCTATCGCATTGAGGAGCGACATATAAAGCAAGCCCATTGCGGTCTCCTCTTCAATGGCGGAACAGAATGTTGCGATGGAAACGTGCAAAGCCATAGCTCTCTGGCTCTTTCCATCTACCAGATTGGCATGGCTCTGGTGAAGTATCAGGGAGATAGCGGTACATGGGTTCATCAACTCTATCGGCGCGACATCCTTAGTCGTCTGGATGACCCAATCGAAGAGATGATGCAACTCCTCCAAAAACGGCAAGCGAAGGAATCTGACAATGCCGAGTCTCCACGCGACCCGCTCGCTCGACTCATGCGGCGCACGCTTATGGATTGGGCTGAACGAGCGATACTGTTCCGTCAGGGAACCGCTCTATGGCGAATGGGACATGGAAATCCTATCGCTCAAACGCTACTCTTTCCTACAACAGAGGTAATGGTGCAGGACACTGTGTCGCTGTTCCAAGAATTAGTGCAACACCGTCGGTTCGTCTACGTGGCGAGCGAACCCAAAGACCAGTTTCTGCTTAC
>CAIJLM010000696.1 GCA_903821495.1 uncultured Chthonomonas sp.
AGTGCTTAACCGGGGAGTGAGTTTCCAAATATGGGCTTGATTTCCCCAACACATCCCAAAATAGAGGTGTCCGTCGAGGGTCTCCGTAAAGCCGCCTTCCATCTGATGGGTATCCGTTGAGGGGCTAGTCCAATGCTTTAGAATTTCACCGCTCTGTGGGTTCAAGCGAAAAAGAGAGTACTCGTGCAGTATTTGCAAAGGGCTATTGGCTACTGCCAAAAGGGGTTCGCCAATGCGGCTAATGCGTAGCTGAAGAAACTCCGTTTCCCATCTGTTTTTGTTTGGAAACGACTTTTGCCATACGATACGCCCCTCTCGGTAGCAGTTTAGGGTCATGAGGTCGGGCGCGCCTGCAACGGAGGTCATCGTCACAAAGTAGAGCGTTCCATCGGGTGCGAGAGCCATACGGTTGGAAGGTTGTTCGCTCTTTTTAGTGTTGGAAAATTGAAGGGGTTCGCCTATTAGGTTTCCGTTGGGGTCGTACTTGAGAAGCGTATAGGCGAAGCCCTTGCCCGCTCCCGCTTGACACTGCCCGAAGACGTAGAGGTTACCGTCCTTGTCCAGTAGATTCTGCCAACCGCTATCGCGTCCATGCTGGGGGCTATCGTAGGGCTTCGCCCATAGTTGAGTTCCGTTAGCGTCGTACTTCACGGTCATTATGTCTAGTTCGCTCAAGCGTCCGACTCCGTTGCCGGAGGTTCCCAGCGACTCGCCCGTGACGTAGACGTTTCCCTTCGCATCTACCGAAATAGAGCGAGCGCGGTCTACATCGTGTGCGGCTCCATCAAAGCGTTTTTCCCAGAGAATGTCGCCGTTACTGGCGTACTTCATCGTCACAAAGTCAATGTCCGTCTTTGCAGTATCCACAAACCCTGTGACGTAGGCGCTCCCCTCTTTGTCGGCGGTCATGGCGGTAGGTTCGCTGTCCCTATCACCCTCTAGGGTGGCGATGTGATTTACCCACGTCTCTTCGCCGGAAAGCCGTTCGCCGGGGCGGGCTATAACGCGACGGGGCGAATGGAGTTTGAACCAGCCTCCTAATAGCGTGATGAGAGCGAGAAACGCAAAAAGGATAGCCCTTTTCAGAGAACGGGGACGCGGTTTCGAGAGGGCGGGAGCCTGCTGTCTAGCGAGAGAGGCAGTGGTTTCGAGGACTATCTCACTGGAAGCGGAGTTTGCGGGTAGTGAGAGGTTTTCAGAACGCTCTAAGTATCTCTCTCTCGCCTCGGCGAGCAGTTGGCGAATGAGAGCCTGAACGCTCTCCGAAAGCGTAGCGTTAAACTCCTGTTGTAGGAGGAGAGCCATCTCTTTCGCCTGCTTTTGGAGTTCTGTAGGTTGCCCCGTCTTTGCATAGAGGCGCATGGCGGCGAGGTGCATCTCTTCCGAAAGCGAGTTTTCTTTCAGAGCCGCTTTCGCTGTTCCCAAAGCCTGCTCCCAGCGTTCCAGCCCCTCTTGCGCCTTGCTCAGGTCGCGTAGCGCCGCGCCGTATAAGCCAGCCAAACGATCGCGTTCCGCCACCGCCCAGTCCATATAGCACTTAGGCAGGAGGGGGCCCGTGTAGAGGGCTACCGCCTGTTGAAGCAGGGCGACACGTTTTTCTGTGTCGCCGCTACTCTGGGCTTGCGCGATAAGAGCCTCAAACTCTGCGACATCGGTGCCTATTCGGTCAGGGTTTAGGCAGAGCCGTGGTCGTTCGAGGTGGAGCGTGTCTGAAGGAAGCGGGTACGGCTTGAGAAGAGTCTTGAGACCATGCAGACACTGCCGCAGGTTCTGGTGTACCTGCTGTGTGTCTTTATCGGGCCAGAAGAGTATGCCTATCTCTTCGCGGTTCTCAATAACCGAACCATGTAGCGCAATATAGGCTAGTAGCCAGACGGGTTGTTGCGCCTCTAACTCTGCTATCGGGCTTCCATTTTGCCAGAAAGAGATGCCGTTGAGTAGTTTGAGCGTGATTTGGGGCGCGGTTTTGGACTCGGAACTCATAACTATCCTATGGGCTACCTACCCTAATATGAGAGCGGAAGTAGCGTCTCTAATGTTCAGATTAACGGGCTACTAAATCTGAACATCGTGACTATTCTGTGCATTGTACCCCAAGACGCGAGGCTATCTCTCGCTTTTACAACTCATCAGGGGCGAGGGGGCGATGGCGGTGCAGGTGCGCCTTAAAATCTCCCAAGCATAGCCATCGAGTCGGCTCTTCCAAATCCACCTCCGCTACCGCCACCGTTCCCCACTCCGTCGCCAGCGCGATAGTTTTGCCCTCGTGATTGTAGACGGCGGAGAGCGCCCAGTTACGCGAAATATCCTCATACGTGCTACTCACGACGTAGACGTGGTTTTCGCAAGCCCGCGCTGAAGCCAGTAGAGGATTGCACCCCCATACGGGCCAGGCTATGACCTCCGCGCCTTTGCGGGTCAATTCCAAAGCGACTTCGGGGAAAAAGCCATCGTAGCATATCATCATGCCGACTCTACCGAAGCGGGTATCGAAAACGGGATACTCGGAGCCGGGAGCGACTCCGCTCTGTACCTCCGTGCGTGGCAAACACATCTTCCGGTATCTGCCTACTACTTCGCCATCTGGGCCCATCAGGACGGCGGTGTTATAGATAAGATGACCTACCCGTTCCACAAGCCCCGCCACAATATAGAGGTTATGCTGTTGGGCTAGCTTGCCAAAATACTCGGTGGAGGGTCCTGGTATCGGCTCGGCGACCTCGGCGTAGGTTTTGCCCGTTCCATAGAGAGTCAGCGTTTCGCCCAACACAACGAGGTCGGCGCGTTGTCGCGCCGCCTCCGCAATGAACGGCTCAAACAGACGGCAGTTGCCATCGGGGGTCTCTCCGCCATGCGGTTGAAAGTGTACCGTCGCTAGTCGGACAGTACGTTTTGGCGGCGGGGTTGTCTGCGTTAGAGAGGCGAGGCTCCACTCGATGCGGCTGTTCGGAGACCACTGGAGGTGGAGTTCTACGCTTGCTTGTGTCGCCTGAGAGGGGACGTGGTAGGTGTGCGAGACCTCCGCCCAGCCCTCTGAATCGGTCTCTTTCGCTTTTGGGTGTTCGGTCTCCGCCATGCTTTTATAGCCGGGGAGATAGCCGGTACAGGTGGGTTGGTCTTCGGGAACGGCTCTTCCCTCTGCATCGAACCAGTCTATTTTTATGACCACGCTACGGCGCGGCGCTTTCACGCTCTCCGCTCGGTAGAGGACGTGGAAATGGTAGTAGTCGCCCCCTGTGACTGGAAACGCCCTATTCCACCAACCGTCCAGCCCCTCGCGCTCATCCGCCTCAATCACTAACGCGCCGTTTCCGTCCCGTCCGCCGTCAGGGTAGTGGGCGAAGCGAGGGCATATCTCTTCGCGGGGCGCAAGGCTCCGCCAACCTGTGAACGTAGCGGCAACGCTCTCTTCTGAAACGGGAGAACTGAATACTTTACTCATGGTCGCCTCCGTGATGGTTTTGGCGGCTCAATGCCGCAGTATGCACACTCTCATTCTACCTAATCGCCTCTGTACACCGCTTACACAGGTCTGGATGTTCCGGGTTAGTCCCGGTATCCGTGCGAACCAGCCAGCAACGAGCGCACTTCACGCCATCGGCGGGACGCGCCGTCGCTTGAAGCCCCGCCTCGCTCTCATGCAGAACGACCTGCGAGACCAGTAGCAGAGCGGGCAACTCCTCTCCGAACGAAGTCAGCAGGGCGTACTGCTCGGCGGGCGCGGTTATCTCCACGCACGACTCCAGCGGCTTCCCTATCTGTCCCGACTGCCGCGCCTCCTCTAGCGTCTTCTTCACCACTTCGCGAACCGCTAAAAAGCCCTCCCACCGCGAAAGAAGCGCGTCGTCCAATGTCTCCGCAACCGGGAAGTCGGCTAGGTGAACGCTCTCCGCCTTGCCCTCCGTTTTCAGGTAGTCCCACGCCTCATCCGCGGTGTGTACGAGGATGGGGGCGAGTAGACGCGCCAACGTATCGGCGAGCGTATGCAGAATAGTTTGCGCGGAGCGGCGCTCTAGCGAGTCGGCTTTCGAGGCGTAGAGCCTATCCTTGATAACGTCGAGGTAGAACGCCGACAGTTCCACCGCGCAGAAAGTATGCACCGCCACGTAGACCTTATGGAACTCGTAGACGTTGTAAGCGGCGGTCACGTTCTGAGTGAGGAGGCGCAACTGCGCGAGCATCCACCTATCCAGTTCCAGCATCTCCGCTTCGGGAACGCTGTCCGTCGCGGGAGTGAAGTCGTACAGGTTGTTAATCAGGAAGCGGAAGGTGTTTCGGATACGGCGATACGTCTCCGAGACCTGCTTCAGCGAGTTGTCGCCGCACCCTACGTCCTCCATAAAGTTCGTGGAGGCGACCCACCAGCGCAGAACGTCCGCGCCCGAATTTTTGATAACGTCCAGCGGGCTGACCGTGTTGCCGAGGCTCTTGTGCATGGCGCGTCCCTGCTCGTCCAGCGTCCAGCCGTTCGTGATGACCTCGCGATAGGGAGCGCGTCCCCGCGTCGCTACGCTTATCATGAGCGAGGAGTTGAACCAGCCGCGGTGTTGGTCTCCGCCCTCCAAGTAGACATCGGCGGGAGACTCTAGGTCGGGCCAGGTCACGTTGTCTTCCAGCACGGCGCGATTGGTAGACCCCGAATCGAACCAGACATCCAGTACGTCGGTCTCTTTTCGCAGTTGTGTTTTGTCCGCGCCGCAGGAGGGGCAGACGTAGCCTTCCGGCAGTATCTCTTCGGCGGAGTAGGCGTACCACGCATCAGAACCCTCTCGCTCCACCAGCGCCACCACTGCGCCGACGCTCTCTTTCGCGAGTATCGCTTCGCCGCAAGCGTTGCAGTAGAAGGCGGGTATTCCCACGCCCCACGAACGTTGGCGGCTCACGCACCAGTCCGGGCGGTTCCCTACCATATAGGTGATGCGGTTGACACTCTCTTTGGGGTACCAGGTCACCGTTTCGATGGCTTTCAGGGCTTTTTGTCGGAAGCCGTCGTGGTCTATGTTCATAAACCACTGCACAGTGGCGCGGAAGATAAGCGGGCTATGACACCGCCAGCAGTGCGGATACGAGTGTTCGTACTTCGACGCGCTGAGGAGGTTCCCCGAATCGTCCAACGCCTTCAGTAGCGCGACGTTCGCGGGGCTGTCGCCTTTCGCGTGTCCCGATGAGGTGACACGTAGCCCCAGAAACTCCACATCGCCATAAGAGCCTGCTTTTTCGGTATAGCGTCCCGCCGCGTCTACCGGGTTCAGCGCCTCCATTCCGTACTTGACACCCGTCTCGAAGTCCTCTTTACCGTGTCCGGGCGCGGTGTGAACGATACCCGTACCTGCGTCCATCGTCACGTAGTCGGCGAAAACGACAGGCGAGTCGCGCTCGAAAAGCGGGTGTTGGAAGACTAACCCCTCTAGTTCGCTCCCCTTGAGCGTTTTTACAACCGTGTATTCGACTGCCGAGACGGCTTTCATGGTGACTTCCAGTAACGGTAGCGCCACGAGATAGCGTGCGGTATCTTGCTCGCGCTTCACCTCTACCACGCCGTACTCCGCCTCTGGATGCACCGCTACCGCAAGGTTCGCGGGGATAGTCCAGGGGGTCGTCGTCCAGATAACAGCGTAGGCGGAAGCCTCTCCCTCGAATACGGAGTTGGGGTCTGTTTTGAGCGGAAAGCGCACATAGATAGAGTTGGAGGTGTGGTTCTCGTACTCCACTTCGGCATCCGCGAGGGCGGTTTCACAGGTGGCGCACCAGAGTACCGGTCTCAGTCCGCGATAGACGTAGCCCTGCTCGGCAAGCTCCCCGAACACCTCCACAATTTTCGCCTCGAAGCGGTAACTCATGGTGAGGTAGGGGTTCTCCCAGTCCCCGCGTATTCCAAGCCGCTTGAACTGTTCGCGTTGCGTGTCTATCCAGCCCTGCGCGTACTCACGGCAGGCGCGGCGAAGCGTAACGCGGTCAGGGGTCTGCTTCTTTTCACGGAACGCTTTGGAGACCGCATTCTCGATAGGCATACCGTGATTGTCCCAGCCCGGAACGTAGGGCGCGTGGTAGCCCTGCATACTGCGGTAACGCACGATAACATCCTTCGCGATTTTGTTGAGGGCGTGACCAAGGTGTATGTTCCCGTTGGAGTAGGGCGGTCCATCGTGCAGAATGAACTTGCCTTTCGGCGCGGGCTTGTCGAGGCTCTTGCGGTAGAGGTCAGTGGCTTCCCAGCGCTGTTGACGCTCCGGCTCTTTGGCGGGTAGGCTTCCGCGTTGCGGGAATGCGCCGGGGTCTTTATCGCTTAGGGTGATATTCAGTGTTTTTCGGTAGTCGCTCTGGACTGTCTCGTCGGACATGGCTCTTCGTATCCTTAAATTCTCGTTGAAAATGGTAGTAGGGAGTAGACGCAAAAAAACCGCACCGCCAAGAGACGTTAGGAGGTCTCGGACGTTTGCGGGGCGGGTCGGCGGCGATAGGGAGTGGATTTAGCGGACGCGCAGATTCCCCATCGTCGCCTGCGTAATCTCAATGATTATCGCCCAGGAGACGCTCAACTCTCGGCTATGGGGTATGGGGCGTATCTGGGTTAAAACGCGCATCGGACGGGGCTCCTTTCCGAAAAATTGCTACTGTGTTTTCTATTATACAGTATTGGGGGGCAAGATTCCAAATCGCGATAAAAGTATTCGGCATTTTCATCGTTCGCGCCACTCCCCCAGACGCTCCCGCTATAGACACACAACGCGAATACTCTTCGCTACCCCCGTCCAAACAAGAGAGGCGCGAGGCGCAGGCGCGTCGCCACCCGCGCGAAGCCGAGCGGCAGAAGAATCGCGCACAGGCTATACGACACGAACGCAAACAGCAGGGTAAACAGCGTCGTGCCCTGATACGCTCCTTTGAGCCACAACAGTATAAGCGGATGTACGAGGTATATCTGCATGGAGTTGGTTCCCAGATAGATGAGTTTGTCGAAGCCGCCCCGCTCTATCAAGCGTTCGGAAGCCCATAGCAGGACAAACGCCATACTAGGCGCGTAGACCCACGCGCCAACCTGATAAAAAAAGGTGTTCACGTTCAGATGACGCATCTCGCGTAGTGAGAGCGAGAGAAACATCGTTCCGCCCAGAACCGCCAGCGCAATCGCGCTCGGATAGCCCGCATCCAGAATCTCCCTAAGCCTCGCTGACTGACTGCCCAGCCACATCCCCAACGCTATCGCAGGCGTGTACCAGAAGATAACGCTTCCAATAAGCGGTATCCCGTGAAAAACGTAGCGGTTGACGACGTAGATAGCGAGCGTGAGCGCGACGGTTCCGACTGCGGTCTGCCAAAACGGAGGGCGTTTGCGCCATAGCGGCAGACAGAGCGGTATCAAGACGTAGAGTTGGACGAGGAGAAACAGGAAATAGAGGTGGAAGTAGCCCTTGCCTATCAGAATGCGCCCGACCACAAATAAAAAGTCCGTGCGTTTTGTAGGAATAAGCCACGTATAGAAGATATTCCATATAAGATAGGGCGGCAGAGTCTGCAAGACTCGCGTGCGGATGTATTTTCTACTGTCGAACGCCTTCAAGCCGCTACGGGTGAGAAGAAACGCGGTCAGCAGAAGAAACGCGGGAACCGCGAACTGTAGCAGGATTCCCGTTCCTGCGATGGCTTGCCACTTGAGACTACCCACGGTCAGTTTCGCGGGGAGAGCGCCCATAACGTGTATGCCCACCACAGCGAGGATAGCGATACCGCGATAGAGGTCTATAAAGCGTTGCCGTCCGCTCTGTTGCGGGACGATAGGGGTTGAGGTCTCGTCCAATCTACTTCAAAGCCTCCCCGATACAGTGCCCTTTAGCGTTTGCGGGCGCGGGAATGCCGAGCAGGCGGCACAGCGTAGGCGCTATGTCAATCTGCCTAACTCCGCCTACCGTAACGCCCGATTTCAGTCCTTCCCCGCTCATATAGCATATCGCCTGCATTTTTCGCAGGGAGGGCAGGAAGCCATGGTCGCCTCCGCCAATGGGCGACAAGTCAGGCTTCACAAGGTTCGGGTCTGCATCGTCGCCTTGGTTGTAGCCGGGCGCAAGCGAGAAGTAGAGGTCGCCACCCGCAAGCCCGCCCATTCCCATACCTACAGTCTCTGTCGGGCGAAAAACCGCCGTAACGGGATGCTGTCCCGTCTCCGGGTCGATAGCCGAGAGAAGGGCTTGCGTCGCCTTTTGAAGAACGCCTTCGCGCTCCTGCGGAGAGACGATACCGCCCTTCCAGTCGGTTCCGTTCACGTTCAGGAACATTCCCCCGAAGTTCGGAGCGCAGATTTTAGTTTTAGCGAGGTCTGTGTTTCCCTGCGCGTCGGTATCGAGCAGTCCCGCCTTTTTGAGAACGCCATTCGGCGCGAAACTCTTGCCCGTTCCCGCCATTCCGTGGTCGCTTACGAGGCAGACAACGCCCTCTTTTCCGACGCTATCTAGCGTTACGCCAAGCCACTCGTCTTGAAGTTGGAAGACTTTTTCGTAGAACGGCATGATTTTCTTCGCGATTTCCGGCTGATAGCGCGGCGAATCGGGGTCGAGAACGCCCATCCATGTATGCCCCGCGCCATCAGTCATGGGGGCGTAGTGCAGAAGCAGGTCGGGCTTCCAGCGCTTCAGGGCGTAGGCGGTTCCACGCTTCAAAAACTCTACATCGAGGCGAACCAACTCCAGAATAGCGCTCTCCGCCGTTCCATCGCCACCCTGCCAGAGCGTTTTCCCGAACTTCCCTTCCGAATAAGCGCCGAAATTACTGTCGTAGAAACCTCCATACGCGGTCAGATACTCCTCGCGCTCCTGCTTCGTCGAGGCTCCGCGCACCGAGTTGACGGCGCGTTGGTAGAGGATGAGGCGCTTGCCGTCCGGCGGAAGAGCGAAGAGGCGAAAGTAGACGTAGCCGAACAGGTCGCCCTTCGTAACACGCAGGGGCGGACTCCAGTGTGTTATGTTGTCGGCGGGACTGGCGGGTTTGAGGAGCGTAGCGGCGGCTTGCGAGCCGTATTTGCCGCCAGCGCATATCAACAGGGTGTCGTAGCCGTCTTTAGGGTCTTTAGGGTCGTCGTAGATAAGGAGATAGAAGGTCTGTTCGCCAACCTTTGTCACGGTCTCTAGCGGGGTTCCTTTGTGCGGAGGAAGCGGAGACCAATCCTCTGCGGGTCGCCAATCCTGCCGAGTAATCACCCGGCTACCCTGTATTGAAGACTCGAAGCCGCTAAAAGAGCGAAACTTGGACGTATCCGCTTTTGCGTCTCTCAGTCGCTTAAGAGTAGGGTCGGGAGGAAAAGACTGCGTTGCGGAGAGCAAGGCGACGCGCCTACCCGCCTTCACCGCCGTCTCCCATATCGGCTCTGCAAGGAGAGATGCGCTATTGAAGCCGGAGCGGTTTTCCAGTAGCGTGTGCGCCGAGCGCGGAAGAAGGGGAACCTCGTTGCCGACTATCCCGTTTACATCCCCATACGCGCCCGTCCAGATAGCGGCGTGACCGCACGCCGTGATAGAGGGGTAGGCGGGGGTAGAGTAGTCCGCGCTTACGCCCTGCTTCGCAAGACGCGCCACGTTGGGAAGTTTTCCCTCTTTGAGGAGCCTGTCCACAACCCAATCCGGAGCGCCATCCCATGAGAGTATGACAACCTGCTTTGCAGGCGCGGCGGCGACTCTTACAAGCGAGAACGCTTCGACAATCAACAACGCTATTAAGATACGGCGTATCGCACTCATGGGCTTCTTTCCCCTCCTGACTCTCTATCATCTCCAAACTTCACTGGTTCCTCATTTTATCATATCACGGGGGCGGAACAGACAACAGAGAGGATTTTTTGTTGGAAAAGCGCCACCTTCGTCTGAATCTGCGGTAACCTGGCGCACTTTGTGATATTCGTGACGCAAATAGACGTTAGATTTGACGATACCGTCACGCTCATGCCTTAGAATACCAAATAACAGAGCCACTCTATTCGGTCTCTGTTTTGATGTTTGAAAGGATAAAAGCATGAGTTCTCTACA
>CAIJLM010000697.1 GCA_903821495.1 uncultured Chthonomonas sp.
GAATACAACGCTTTTGATAGGGGCGAACACTTCGGACGATTTTACCGAAGAGGCGACCTCCGGGGAGGCGCGCCCTAGCCCTCGCCTAGACCCTAGCAAGAGGGCTGGGCTGAGTAGTTTCGCTAAGTGGACTCTCCTCTTGGCGGGGCTACTGGTTTTCGGCTGTTGGGCGGGTATCTCTCGCCAACAGAACGCCACAGCGAACAGCGTGGGAACGCCCTACTACCTCGTAGAGCATTTCGTAAGCGTCTTGGTTGCGACTATCGTGGCGATGGGCGTGCCGTGGGCTCTCTTGCGCCCCTTCTTCAAGCGCGAAACCGACGCTACCAGCGTACTCAGAAACTGGATGATAGTAGGGGCTGTGACGGGGGCTCTCTTTTACGCCTCTATTCCCCTTGTGCGAAACTTCGCCACTGGGCGTATCGCTAATATCTCCTTAACAGCGAAACAGATAGCGGACTATGACGCGGAGCATCGTCAAGATAGCCCCCCCGCGCCGTCTCTAACACCCTTCTTGGCGTTAAAACAGATAGCGGACTATAATGAAAATCATCTCAACGACCCCCAGTATCCTCCACGCACAGACCCTAACCTCCTCTACTATAATATGATAAACCCTGCGGAGTGGCAAGATTGGCTACGCTGGAGGTTGCCTCTCGCTCTGGTATGCGCGTTCATAGGGTTTCTCAGCATAGCGCTGTTTTCGATACGTACCGCCCTCTCCGCCAAGAGCGTGAGCGCTACGTTAGGGCAGACCCTCGTGCAGGTCGCGCTACTCGGCGCGTCGCTCTTTCCCATCATGCAGGGCGTTCGCGTGATGATGAAGAACCCCGTTACGCCCTACGCGCTAGGAGGGTTAGCCGCCCTCTCCTTTCTCTCCTCCTTTGGAATACTGGTATGGTCGCTCTCCGCAGACAAGGAGCTACGGCGGCTTCAAAAAGAGGGGCGAACCTCCGGGGTTACAGGAGACGGAATGCGTCTCACCCTTACGATGGTAGGCGGCTCCTCCTCTGGCAAAACCTGTTTCTTGGCGGGGGCGTTTCGGCAGTGGTCGGAGGATGAGACAGGGCAGATAAAGATAGATTCCGCCCCGAAAAGCTCAGACGCGCACACACTGCAAAGCATCTCCGACCAACTCTACACCTTGAGGCTATTCCCGCCCGGAACCGTTGACTGTAGCTCCTTCGGGTTTCAGTTGCTTCTGGAAAAACAGGTTATCGCTCAGTTCACAATACTCGACTATCCGGGCGGCGTTGTCTCTGGCGATAGCCCTGACTCTAACGCAGAGGCTAGATTTTGGCAGAGAGTCGACCAGACGGATGGCGTGGTTCTCGTCGCAGATATGTCGCAAGTGCGTCGTGGAACGCGCTACATAGACGACGCTCAAGTTCGCAGGGCTTATAAAGAGGTTCTCCAGAGAGTCGCGCAACGCAACGGAGCGAACCGAGTCGTCCCCGTCAGTCTCGTGCTGACGAAGGTGGATGAGTATAAAGACCCTATTGACGACAAAGTTCACTACGCCGAGATGCGCCCAGGGCTAGATGCTTACGGCTATCTTGGCTTGAAAGAACACTGGACGAACCTCTGTATGTCGCAAAAGGGACCTGGCATTGTGCGCTTTCGCGAGTTCTACTGTAGCGCGATATGGCACTCCGCCCCGATAAGCGATGCGGAAGGGCATATAGATGGGAATGCGCCTTACGGCTTTCACAACCTCTATCCGCCAAAACCAGAGGGATGCCTTGCGCCGCTTCTCTGGATATGCGCGAACTCGATGCGCTGGAATATCACTCTCTACGACGACCTTGCGGGGTGGCTCTGGGGCGGAAGCCAAAAGTCCAAAAAGCGGATGGAAGCGATAACTGAACTGGAAAAACTTGCCGATAGCATGGCGACCAAAATCTATCGAAAATAGAGGAGAGTAGGTGTAGAACTATGCGTGGAAAATTTCACAACTCATCCTTTACTGTCCAGTGGGTTGCATCTAGGGCAGGGCTAGGCGCGGATGGCGTTGAGTACGGGCATAAACACTCTCGCGACGTGTCCGCTCGCGCTCTTCCAGAAGTTTTGGCTCTCTATAGCCGCTTCCATGCCGCATTGGGTCACGAACAGGACTCCTTTCCAGATGTTCCGACGCTCTGGCACTGGAGGACGAAAGACGGACTGAGGGCGGTAACGGTGGTAGAGCGCCAAAATAGAACGGGGCGCATCGCTCTCAGCTACACGAGCCTTCTTTTTACGGGCTATGACTTCGATATGCGAGTACGCAATCCCTATCTCGTCTGCGAAAAGGGGTGGGATTCTCGGATTCAGAGGTTCTTAGATTCGTATACGGATACTCCTCTTGAGTTTGATACGCCACCTCTTCCGCAACCCAAAAAGGGGAATTCGACAGGGATTAGCGATTGGAGCGACGAAGAGTACTCGGAAGAGAGGCTCTCCGAGTGGCAGGAGTTATGCGCGACGGCGGCGGCGCAAGGAGAGCCTATCCCCTCATTCGCAGAGTGGTGGCCCAGCAAAGAGAGAGCGACTACCTGCTTTGACCTCCTGTTTCGCGCCCCTGTGCGTGATAAATGGGATATTAACGCCGCGCACGGTAGCGCCAACGAGCGCCTGACCGAGTTCGCAGCGCTATTTCCGGGCGATAGAATGCTTGCGACGGCGCGGCGCGTTATCAGCGATATTGAGAGGCTGGCGCGAGATGTAGACGACCTCTCGCCTAAAGAGTGGAAATCTAGGCTTAACGGCGTGGCGGATAACGCCAACCAGTTGAAGGACTACCTTGAGCCGTTGGCAAATCAGAACGGTCGGGCTAAGGAGCTACAAAAGAACTACGAAAATTTTGCGGAGAGGGTGCTACATATCCGCAAACCCGCCAAACCCGGCGTTGTGGATTCTGAGTCTGAAGTTGCGCCGCCGCCTCTGCCACCCCCCGCCTTGATAGAGCGTTGGAAGGGGGCTTTACAGCAGATACCCGCCTTGCTACGCAGGCATCCGGGGGTAGTTCCGGCTAGTGTCGTTATACTCGCCATCTCCGTTCTGGGGGGCATGGCATGGCGAGCTAAAAGCGCTATGCCACGCCCCACGCCTCCCATTACCAGTACGCCTCCTGCTAACGTGGATTTCAACTTCCTAAACGAGGTGGTGCGCGATAATAACCTACTAAAGGAGGCGCATGACAAACGTTTAGGTTTTTTGGCGTTAGTAAAGCGGAAAGTAAGAGAAAACAACTATCCGATGGGAGAAACATCGTTACAAGAGATTATTAACGGCGATGATGAGTCGATGAGGACACTGCTACGCCATAGATTGTTGGTTGATGGAATTTTTAGTTGCCTAAAAGCGAAACCTCTGAAAGGCGGCGAAAAAACAAAAAAGAGTTTGGACGAACTTTACCATAAGATCCTATTACATAAAGAAGATGATAAACCCACCGATTGGAACCAAAAATACGAATACTTGCGAGAACAGTGTAGAGATGAGGATAGGGCTGGAGGGTTTAACGCTTTGGCGAATGGATGCGAAGATGCTGTGAACAGTTTGACTGCCAAACCTAAACGTACACCCACACCACCGCAGAATGATAATACGGATGACGAAGAGGATCATAAGCCGCAGATTCCACGCAAGCGTACTCCCGGTAGACAAACTAACCCGAAAAAGCCGCCCGTAAAAAAATCTGACACGGTGGGCGAACGTTAACCATGAGACTCAATCCCGAAAAAATCTCTAGCGGGGTGTTAACTCTCCTCGTTTTGGCGGCGCTAGGGTTGGCTATATACGGGGGATACCGCTACTCCAACACGCCTGCGGCAGTCCAATCCGCGCCTCTCAAGACAGATTTCAATTCACGTCCGCGTCCGGATATTATGAAAAAACCGAACTCCGTCGCCCCAACGACGAGACAACCCCTTTCAGGAGAGAGAGGCGAAAGATGATAGGATTCAAAGTTCTTATAGCGGGGTGTTATCTGATGAGCGGACTTCTATTTGCGCCCGCTCTCAGAGATACGGAGGCTCACAACATTGAGGCGTTGGCGAAGGCGCGTAAAAACTGTCGGGAAACGGAAGTCAGATTAGCAAGAACGAAGAGATGGGAGCGGAATATGGCGGACAATCAGCGTCCGCCATCCCCTAAAGACATATCTTCACTAGATAAGCTACTCATCTCTGTGTCCCTTGATAACGGTTTAGAGAAGTTACTGGACGACGCGGAGGGGCTTGTCGCGAAACCAGAAGAGTTCAAGGCGAAAAAAGAGGAGATTGATAAGGCGATAACGCGATGGAGGGAGCGCTTAGATACGTGTGTCTCAAAGTATACGCGAGAGATACTCATGAGGAAACCGAACGGCGAACCCGGTATCGTCCTGCCGATTAGCGTTTGGACACGCCATAACGGAAAAGCGGTGCGCGGGCTAGACTTCAAGCCAACGCCTTCCAAAGGCGTTCAGGAGTTCGCTACCGCGGGCGCAGACAAAACAGTAGCCGTCCATGCTTTGAAATTTGGTGAAGACGAGCCGAGTATCGAAAACGTCTTTACGAACTCTCTGGAGTCGCCGGGGGAAATTGGGGTGCGACAACTCAAGTTCGGTCACGATGGCTCTTGGTTTATTACACGGGGAGACGATAGCAAAATATACCGCTGGGCTTATGGAGATAGAGATAGGCAAGGCAAAGTCAACTCTGTACGCAATCCTGTAAGCATTAGTAGCCCATCGAATACGCGTAAACTATACGCCGTTTGTGTAGGAGAAAAGGACAAAGAGGACGAAAAGGGCAAAACATCCAACCTAATCTACTACGCCTATGATATTAAAACAGCAGTGAGTACCCAGCTCTTTATAACCAAAGAGGAGCCTATCTTTAGAGACACTCTTGACGATAGCGTAGTATTTAAAATGTGCCTCAGCGAGGATAGCGAAATACTCGCGGTAGCCTCTACGAGTAAAATCTACTATGTCACTCTACC
>CAIJLM010000698.1 GCA_903821495.1 uncultured Chthonomonas sp.
CAATTCTGGGCGAGGGGTGACTAGGGCGGAGGGCTTCTGGTTTTCAAAGGGAACACTTATTCTGACGCGATTCCCTAGGTCAAAGAGTTCCTGTTGACATAGGCTCTTAGGCGCTACCCCTACGAGTTTGGGGTAGTGTAGTAGCGGCGCGTCACAAGACGGTACGCGAACAGGACGAGTAGCCACAGCGGAGAGTAGACCACCACCCAGATAAGCAGGAGGATAGGGACTCGCGCCGCCGATACGAAGTTCTCCTGCGCCATCTGCGCCGTCTCCTTTATCTGGTCGACGAAGCCGCCCGTCTTCACCGGGGCGCTCTCTTTGGGCTTTTCGCGCAGTTCCAGCGTCACATCGGAGAGCCGCGCCGACCTTTTGAGCAGTTCCAGCCGTCCTTCCGCCTGCGCTATCTGCACTTTCAGGTCGCGAACCTCCTGACTCGCTTCGTTTCTCTGCTGTCTGCTGCGAGCGGCTTGCAGGTTCTGCCGCGCCTCCTCCGCCTGTTGCGTGAGCGATTTCCGCTCCTGCGACGTGTCGCTGATGTTCTCCGTGACATCCTCTCCCGTGATGCTCTTGGCTTTGACTATCCCCTGCTTGGAGGCGCGACTGAGAAACGAATCGAAGTCGTTCACGGGAACCTTTATCGTCAGGTTGGCGGTCTTGGTTCCGTCGTCGTTCGTAGTAAGTTGGTTCTCCGCCACGTAGCCGCCCTTCGTCTCCTTCACCATCGTCTCCACCGCTTCGCTGGCGCTCTCCGCGCTCTTCACCTCTACGGTCAGGGTGGCGGTGCGGTGTACGTCGCGGGTGATGTTTCCGATGGAGGAACGGGCTTTGGCAGATTCGGCAGGGATGTTGGTCAAAGCGCGTTGTAATGGAAATGGCGCTGGGGTTAACGCTTGCGCCTTAATACCGTGCATCACTTTGCCGCCAGCCGCCGCGCCGCCGGGAGAGTACGGAGCATTACTGTTCTTCGCCGCGTCCATCACGCCCGTAGACGCAATTCTATTGGTTGCGACATCTCTCTTCCCATTTTCTGCCATAGATTTTGCTACCATCTCGTGTGGCGCAATTTGAGCGCCCTGCCGAGAAGTAAGGTTAAACATCGGCGCAAGGAAGAACCACGCCACGAGAGTCGCGGAGGCTGTTCCCCAGAGAATGAGGGGCTTGCGCTTCGTTCCGCGCCATCGCTCTTTGAAACTCGGCTTTGCAGAGAGAGGCGAGTCGGCGGGGGCGCTCGGAACGCCCGCAAGTAGTTTGTCGCGCAGGGTAGGCTCTAGGACGGCGCTATCGCCCTGCTGTAGTTCGGTTGAAATGTGTTCCATCAGTGTCATCTCCTCGCGGCAAGAGGAGCAACGGCGCAGGTGCTGACGAATCCGCCGCCGCGTGAAGCGGGGCAGTTCGCCATCAAGATACGCTTTCAGGTCGGGTAGGAACCGCTCGCACTCTGTCATCGCGATACCTCCTCCGTCGCTCCGTTGTTGCCCTGCTTGCCGAGCGAGACCGTTAGAGAGGACGCAGACGCGCTGTCCCCTAAAACATAACTCCGCAAACTCTCTCGCAGTCGCCGAAACCCGCCCGATAGACGCGACTTCACTGTGCCGACGGGAACCTCCAACACCTCCGCGCACTCCTGATAGGTCAGCCCGTGCAGTTCGTGGAGAATAACCACGTCGCGTTGCAGGTCGGGGAGAGTGGAGAGAGCGGTCTGAACTTGTGTTTTGAGTTCGCTTTTCACGGCGGAGTCCTCTGGTTTATTACGCCAGTCCGTATCCGCTGTGTCGTCGCCCTCTTGAAGAGGGAGGTCGTTCGAGCGGTTGCGTTGACAGTGGCGCAAGCAGTGATTTACGGCGATGCGATAGATATACGTTGTGAGGGCGGAGTCGCCTCGAAATGCGCCGATACTGCGATAGATGTCGAAGAAAATCTCTTGCACAAGGTCTTCGCAGTCGGCGGGGTTGGAGACGTAGCGACGGGTAAGGCGAAGAATGTGCGCCCCGTAGGAGTCTACGAACTCCTCGAAGGCGCGTGCCTCTCCGCTCTTCATACGCTGTACAAGGCGTTTGTCGCTATGCGTCCGGGTCATTCTCTCTCCGCTCGACAAGGGTGCAGGGGGTCGCCGATACTGTAGATTGATTGGCTTCCGATGTGTTGGGTACGAAATGGGGCGAAAGGGTTCACGCGATTTTTGAAAATACCCTTATCTATCGCCTCGCAACCAAAACCTCGTAAAATAAACAGATAACTTTCCCCTCCCTATTGCGTCTATTATAGCGTAACGAAGCGACCTTTCGCCTTCTAAGGAAACAGGATAGTGTTACTGCAATCTGACGAGCGAGAACTTATCCGCCGATGTCAACTCGGCGACAGGGATGCGTTTGGCGCTCTCTTTGACCGCTACGAACGCCCTGTATACCGCTACGCCTACCATATTTTGGGCGACCCTGACGAAGCGGACGACATAAAACAGGACACGTTCGTGAAAGCCTACCGCACGCTACCGGGCTTTCGCGGAGAGTGTAGCCTATTGACATGGCTTCTTAAAGTAGCGGGAAACCTCTGCCGCGACAAAATTAAGTCCCGTTCGCGACGAAGCGAAACGGGGCTGGTTCCCGAAATCGAAGCCACCCTATTCGATAGAGGCTCTTATGGAGCCGACCCCGCTCTCGAAATGGAGCGCAAAGAGACGACCACCGCAGTCCATCGCGTATTAAACGGCTTGCCCCAACCGCAACGCGAAATTATTGTACTGCGCGACCTGCAAGGCTTGAGTTATCAAGAGATAGCCCAGGTTCTCGAATGCTCTGTCGCAAGCGTCAAACTCCGCCTCTTTCGCGCCCGGCGCGGGTTCAAAGACCGCTTTGAATCACTAACAAACACAAGGTGAAACCGCCATGTTCCCCCTATTCAAACGACAGTGTAAGAGTGTACAGCCCGACCTCTGGGACTATGTAGCGGAGAGACTGCCCGAAGGGACGCTGGAAAAAATTGAGCGCCACCTGACGACCTGCAAAGTGTGCCGCCAAGAGGCGGAGACGCTTCGCCACGCGCAAAATATGCTACTGGAAGCCCGCCTCGAAGAGCCGCCCGCGCCCCGACAAGGGTGGAGCGACCTGCAAGCGCGGCTGGATAGAGAGACGACAACGGTTCTGACCTACGCGCCGCCCGTCATGGCTACAGAGACCCGCGTTCGCGCCCTTGCACGCTGGACACCCAGTTTTGCGATGGTCGGAAGTTGCGTCATGCTCTTCTGCTCCGCAGGACTGACCTACCGTATGTTTAGTCTACAGCAAAATATGGCGCATTTCGTCAACGCTCCCGCCCCAATCAATAACGTATCGCTGACCAGCGCAAGCGTAACGAAAAAGACAACCAGCGCCCCCAGAAACCCAATCTCTCTCGTAGAACGCCCTCCCGTGTTTAGCGACAACAGCAAGAGACAGGGTAGTTCGACGAAAGCCGCCTCGTCTATTGCGGATAGGATGAGGGCGCAACGGGACGAAAACAGCATTCATCTGGTTCCTGCGGGCTATGTCTCCAACCCTGAGATTACCGACCCCGCGCCCAAGCCCTCCATGCTAAAATACGCGAAGCCTAGTTCGCAAGGGGCGGAGCGTCCTAAGACGAGCCATGCCGATAGAGAGTACATCATGGGAACGCTCACCCCAACCTCTCGCGATAGCGACTCTGCGTACTAAAAGGCGAGAGGCTTCTTATGAAACTGATGACTATCTCTCCGCCCTCCCTGCGCTCTCTCCTATGGGGAGGGCGCGTTCTACTGATAGCGGCTCTCAGCGTAGCGGGGCTACTAAGAGCGCCTTGCGCCGCATTCGGGCAAGAAGGGAAGGCGACCTCCTCCTCTGCGTCTATCGCCCCCGCCGCGCAACCCCCAAACTCTCTCCTGCTCCTACAACAGATAGAAGAGGGACTCGCCGTCATCGTAAAGCAGGTGAACGCCTCCGTTGTCACTATCGAAGGGAGGTCAGTACGCAGAGCGGGCGTGGCTGTTTCGGTAGGCTCTATCGCCCTCAAAGGAGAGGGCGGAGGGCAGAGAGCGAAAACCTCGGATAACGAATTTTCTCAGTATCTAGGCGGACTTCTGGGCGCATCGGCGACAGGGAGCGGCTTCCTTATTGAGGGCGGGTATGTGGTGACTACCGCCGAAGTGGTAAACCGAATCAAAGAGCCTATGGTGGTGTTGGCGAACGGGGAGCATCTCTCCGCCGAACTTGTAAAAACCGACAAGGAATCGAATATAGCGCTTCTAAAACTTGCCAACGCCCCCGAAAAAACCGGACTCAAATGGGGCGATTCGGACAGAGTGCAGCCCGGCTATTTCGCCATCACGCTTGGAAATCAGGGCGGCTTCGCAAACTCTATCTCGCTGGGGCTGATTGCGGGTAAGGGGCGCGCCGGAAAATCGGGTGAAGTTCGCTACAACGACCTTATCCAGTTTCAAGGGATAGTAGGAAAGGGTGGAAGCGGTAGCCCTCTTATCAACGCGCGCGGCGAGGTGATAGGGATGGTTGTCGCTACCCCGGCGACGCAGGTTCAGGTGCAGGAGGAGCCTAAAAGCGACGAGGCTCGCGGCTCCGCCACGATTAACGTCGGAGTTTCCAATGTGGGCTTTGCGATTCCCTCCAACGAGTTGCGGCGTATCGTAGAGCTACTGAAAAAGAGTAGCCTCATCGTAAAACAGGGCTGGCTTGGAGTGAACCTAGCCACCAATCTAGGGGACAGCCTTAAAAACCCCGCCAAAATTGTTGGAATCTACATGGGAGGTCCCGCCTACAGAGCGGGGCTACGCTACGGCGATACCGTTACGATGGTCAACGGGGTGAAAGTGACGAATACTAGCGAACTGCGGATGCAGTTGAGAAAACTAGGCTCTGGGGAGGCTCTACGTATCGGCGTGTTACGCGATGGAAAGCCCCTGACGCTCTCTGCAACGATAGAGCCGCGCCCTGAAGACTCGGAGATTTTGCGAATGCGGGTTATTTCGGAGCCTGACCCCGGCAACTAATAGAGCGTCCAGATACCTATTCAGGTCTCTCTCACTTACATCGAAAAGCAGGGCGAGGGCTGATTTATTACGTTTTGGCGAGGTCGTCATCCTCCCAAAGCATAAACCTCGCGGCAGTTTCTGGTACGATATAGGTAGAAGCAGGAAAGGCTCGACACACTATGCGCTTTGACCCGGAGACTCACCCCCACCGCCGCCATAATCCCCTTACCGACGAGTGGGCGCTCGTCTCCCCGCACAGAACCCAACGCCCTTGGCAAGGACAACGCGAAGCCGATGGAGGCGAAAGCCGTCCCCCCTACGACCCGCAGTGCTACCTCTGCCCCAACAACGTTCGCGCCAATGGCGAGAGCAACCCTCCTTACCTCGAAACCTCTGTTTTTACAAACGACTACGCCGCGCTACTGCCAAATACCCCTGCGGACGAGGGCGTGGAGCATGGGCTACTGCGCTCGGAGCCTGTGCGGGGAGAGTGCCGAGTTATCTGCTTCTCGCCACGCCACGACCTGACCCTGCCTGAAATGACGGTGGAGCATATCGCAAAAGTGGTGGATGTATGGGCGGAGCAGGTAAGCGAACTGGGAGAGAGGAACCGCTGGGTGCAGGTCTTCGAGAATAAGGGCGCGGCTATGGGATGCTCGAACCCCCATCCGCACGGGCAGGCGTGGGCGGGCGATTTTCTGCCGCAACTGCCCTCCCGCGAGGATAAAGCGCAAAGCAACTACACGCAAAAGCGTGATTCCGTTCTACTCTGCGACTACCTTACGCAGGAGCGGGAGCGGGGAGAGCGAATAGTGGAGGAGAACGCGCACTGGGTTACGCTAGTTCCCTACTGGGCGACATGGCCCTTCGAGTATCTGCTACTGCCCAAGCGTCATGTACTGCGCCTGCCCGACCTCACAACAGAGGAGCGCGTAAGCCTTGCCGAGATTCTCAAGCGTAGCCTTATCCGATACGACAATCTTTTCGAGACGAGTTTTCCCTACTCGATGGGGTGGCACGGCGCTCCTACAGACGAGGGCGACTACGCGCACTGGCAACTACACGCTCACTTCTATCCGCCGCTACTGCGCTCGGCGGCAGTCCGTAAGTTTATGGTAGGCTATGAGATGCTGGCGGAGCCGCAACGCGACCTGACCCCGGAACTCGCTACAAAGCGGTTGAGAGAGGTTTCGGATGTGCATTATAAGGCGCGTTGACAAAATCTCACGCTAATCGAAGAAGAGGTTATAGGATTTTCCGAAAGGTAAGGCTAATTCTGCCTCCAGCATTTGACTGTTTGAGGATTGCGTGCTTCCAAAGGAACTGAACCGCCGCAGACATATACAGCAGTGAACCGCACGGTAGCGAATAGGCGTGCGCTAACGTCTTATCCTCTATGCTTTGGAATGTGATACTGCGTTCAGAGCCTAACGAAATAATTGCAACGCCCGTTCCATCCGCGAGTTCTTCTGTGGAATCGGAGTGAAAGCCCATCGTGGAGTCGCCGTTCGGGTAGTAGTTCACAAGACAGTTATTGGGGCGAAACCCCAACCGCGCCTCTATATAGTCGACGAGAGGAACCAAACTGTTCTGCATGGGAGTGGCGGGATAGGTTATACCAGAATAGTTATATGCGCTTCCGAAACTAGCGGTTTTACGCGCCCGCATACGCTCATCCCACTCTATAGAGTGAACCAAAGAGTCGTATAACTCCTGACTTCCGATAATAGACCGCTCTTCCAAAACTATTTCTGGCTCAGACATAACGCTCCCCTCTTCAATAGCGAAATATGCGCTGTGCGTTCCGCGTATTACCTTGAGACTTGAGGGCGTTCTAACCTCTAGGTAAGCGTTAAGTTCATAGCGCATACTATATTTTGAAACACCTCATTTATCTGACTGAGGAGCGCCGTTAGGAGTCGCTCCACTGGTATCAATGCGAAACCAACCCCCGCCTTGTCAAATATCGTCACTACAGAACGCCATCTCCTGATGAAGGAGAGGGCTAGAGCGAGTAAACCGCAACGCTCTTCTACAGAATGTTATCCGTCTTAGGTTCAGCCTCTTTTTCTTTAGGCTCAGGAGACTCTTTAGGCTCAGGAGCCTCTTTCTTCTCGTTTTCCGCCTCTGATTTCGCCTTATGCGCCTCTTTCATAGCGCGTTTCTGCTCCTCTTTGGCGGCTTCCATCTCCTTACGCGCCTGCTTCATCGCTTCGCGGACTTCGCCCCGAACTCCCTTCATCTCATTGGGAAGGTTTCGGAGAGACTTGCGAACCTCCGCCATTGCGTTCGCCATCTCTTTTTTGATTTCGGCTCTCTCTTTATCCGTCAGCGGTTTCCCGTGATTTTTTATCTTGCCGCTCTTGACTCCCTCTTCAATAGAGCGCTGCGCGGCGAGAATCCCTTTCTCCGCCGCTTTCATCGCCTGAGAGATAATCTTCTCAACATCCACTTGGCGCATGATTTTCTCAATATCAATGTTCAGGCTTTTGAAGTCGAAGTCGAAATCCTTCTCATCAGCGTCTTCATGTCTGGGTTTCGCTTTCTCATCCTCTTTCTGTGGCGCGGAGGCGAGTTTCGGGGCGGCTACCGTTGGCGCAGTTTTGGTCTCGGCGGGTTGGGGCGGATTGGGGCGCGAGTAGGTCGCGCTAACGATACAGCACATTCCTGCAATAGTGGCAATTAGTCCTAAGTGTCGCATAGTTTTCTCCTTGTAAGGTCGATGGTAGGGTGTTTATGGCAAAGCGGGTAGACTTATTTGTCTATCTTGGCGTAGGCTTCGCGAATCTCTCGCTCCGCCTCTTGTAGAGCCTTCGCCTGCTCTACAGATACTTGTTTCCGCTCTTTGGCGGCTTTTTTCATCTCTTCTTGCGCTAGCTTCAAGCCGCTCCGAACAGCGTTCATAGCCGTTTTGCTGAACGCTTTGTCGAGACGCCCCTCTTTCAATCCTTTGAGGACATCTGACTTCGCCTTCTGCATAATGGGCTTAACCCAGTTGGGAATATCCTTCTCGTCGGGGTCGGGCGGCTCTGGCTTTTCCATCTCGCTCTCTATCGCTTTTTGCCACTCGTTTGAGACAGCGGCGCGAGACTCCGCCGCCATCCTATGCGTTGTAGCGATTTCCGTAGCGTTCGTATGGCGCACGGTGTGGAGCCGTCGGTTCGCTACTGCGAGGCGAGCGCGGGTTTTGTGTGGTAGGGGCGGGAGCGCTTTCGGAGTGGCGCGGGCTACCTCATACTGATGCGCTACGATATTCGATGGCGCGTCGGGCGATTCTAGAGTTGGCGTGGCTTTTTTGCCGTGCGCGGGCTTCGCCGATGCGGTGAACAGTACGATAAAGACCCCCATGACTATGCTCAACGTGGCGAGAGCGTGTAGGGGAGAGATGACCTGTTTCGCGGGGGCGACTCCCAGAACCCTCTGAATACGCGAGATTAAATCCCCCTGATTCACCGCAAGAGCCAAGTTCGGCGCGGAGCGCAACTCCTCCATAGAGGCGAGAGCGCGGGCATACGTCATGCGGTTTCCGAGTAGATTGACCGCCATATCGTCGCAGGCGTTCTCGCGCTCACTGCGTATCTGTCGCGAAATCCACCAGACGGCGGGATGGTAGAAGAAGAGAGTCTCCAGAACCGCCTGCACAAGATTGACAAGATAGTCGTGTCGGCGAATGTGGGCGAGTTCGTGGGCTATCACCGCTTCTAGCATGGCGGGGCTTAACCCGGCAAGCGCCGAGACGGGTAGCAGAATAACCCGACGGGCTACGCCAAAGGTCATGGGAACCTCCGCAAGTGTCGAAGCGAGCGCCTCTACGGCGCGAACAATACCGAGTTTCGCGCTGAGTTCGTTGACGCGGACTTGTATCGACGCGGGAACCTCCTGCGTCTTCACGCGCCCTAAGCGATACACGCCGACCCACCCGAACAGCATTCTTAACGAGAGCGCCGCTACCCCGACTCCCCAAAGCAGGGTGAGCAGAGGCAGGTAGGGCGTAATGAGATGTAACGCGCTCGGACTGCTTTGAGGCGTTACGCTTGAGACCGCCGAGAGCGTGTAGGAGGCGCTTTCGCCCTGTGACGGGCTGAGGGCGCGATAGGTGATAGCGGGCGCTGTGGCGATGAGGAGAAGCGCGGCGCACGAAGCGAGGTAACGCGCCTGAGCGGAGCGCTTACGCAGAAGCGCAAGCCCAACTGCGAGTAACCCCGCAATAAGAGCGCCCTGCCAAAGCAGGTGCAGTAGCGTCCAAGCCAGTAGGTGTAGCGAGGGGTTCTCCCAAAGCCAGTTTTTCACGAGTCGCCTCTTTCCATTTCGTCCAGCAGTCTGCGTATCTCCGCCATCTCTTGCGGCGACGCTTTGTGCGTGTTGAGCGCGTGCATCACCAGCTGTTGCGCGGAGCCATTGAACATCTTCTCCGCCAAATCGCTCACCATGCGTGTCTGCGCGGCATTCTGCGGTTGCGTTGATTGATAGACATGGGCGCGTTCCGATTCGTTTCGTATAACGAGACCTTTTTCCGTCATTATCTGCAAAAGTTTTAAGACGGTTGTGTAGCCCATCTCTTTATTGCGGCTGAGGTCTTCAAAGACCTCCCGTACCGTCGCCGAACCGCGTCGCCATAAGACGCGCAGAATACTCAGCTCTGTAGGGGTGGGTTGCGGTAGCGGTTCCATGGTTGACGCTCTTTTCCTTCATTGTAGGCTTCTACGGATATTATATACGAATGGTTTCGTAATTGCAAGGGGTTATACGAAAAAATTCGTATAACGGGGAAGTTTTTAACCTCTCACCGTTTCTGGGAGGGGCGGGTGACAATGCCCTAAGTTAGCGTATGTGACCGGTTTGGGAGAAGGGCTTGATAGAAATTGGCTCTGTTGGGGTAGGATAATGAGAAATCGCTACGCCGACAGGAGCCTCTTTCCATGCACAACCCTCTACGACAAAAACTTCACGCCAAAAAGACCTGCTACGGGCTATGGGTCTCCCTCGAAAGCCCGACCATCACCGAAATCGCCGCTACGCTTGGGCTGGATTGGGTCTGCATAGATACGGAGCATGGTAGCCTCGACTACAAAGAGGTGATTGACCACCTACGGGCGGCGCGTGGCTCTGATACAGCGGTGATTGTACGGGTTCCTGAACTACAGGTCACGATGCTCAAACGCGCTCTCGATTTAGGGGCGCACGGGGTGATTGTTCCGGCTATCAGCACGGCGGAGGAGGCGGAAGCCGCCATTCAGTACGGCAAATATCCGCCGCGTGGAGTGCGCGGAATTGGCGGGGAGCGGGCGGTTCGTTGGGGGCTATTTAGTCAGGAGTACCTGAAAGCGGCGAATGAGGAGACTCTGGTTATCCCGCTCATCGAATCGCGTACAGCCGTCGAAAATATAGACGCGATACTGGAGACGCCTAACCTCGAAGCCCTCTATCTCGGCTTGGCGGATATGTCTGCGTCCTACGGCTATCCCGGACAGTGGGACGCGCCCGGTATTCCTGAACACACGCAGACGGTCTGCCAGAAAGCCCTCGCGAAAGGCATCGCGCCCGGCATCCTTGCCCGAAACCCCATCGAGGCGGAGAGTCGCGTCGCGCAGGGCTTTCAGTGGGTATGTCTCGGTAGCGATACGGGGCTACTAATAGACGGGATTAAGGAGCGAATGGCGGCTGTGGGGCTGCCTATCATTCCGCGCTATTAGGCTACCGTCTACTGAGTCTGCGCTTGCAGGAACGCCATCCATGCGGGAGCCGCGCCCGGTTTGGAGAGAGCGAGTTCGCTGTAGGCGTTTAAGAAGGAGGCGGGCGCGGGAACATAGATAGCAAGACCGTTCGAGTTCGCCTGCCCTATATTGCCGTGCAGGCTTGTAAGCACTGCGCCGTTGGCTCCGGTAAGCGCGGTTTGGAGGGCGTTCACCGCCTGTTTGAGACTAGCGGAGCCTGTGCCGTTTCCTATCAGGGTAGCGAAGTGGAGGAGGTCTTTGTTATCAGGGTAGCCGTAGTGTTGCGCGGAGTCGCGAGCGTTCATAATCTGCGTCGCCTCCGAGGTCTTCACGCGCTGTAACTCCCGCCCAAACGTGTTTAGAGCGCTCGCTACGCCCTGCATCTTGCTCAAATCGATAAGAGACTGCGTGATGTTATGGAAGTCAGGGCGGTTCGCTACGTAGTAGTTGACGAAGGTCGTTTGAAGGTCGCTCCCCGCCGCGCAGGGGTCTACCACGCTACTTTTGAGTAGCGCAAGCCACTGGTCGTAGCGATAGCCCGCGCCGGGAGGACTCTCCTCGGAACCTACGAGAACCCGCGCCGAATTTCGCGCCTCATAAGCCACCTCAGTCATCTGCATCAGCGAACAGTCGAACGCGAGAACGTCTACAGGTTGCGCCAGACCCGCCAACGCCCCCGGAATCTCCCAAGTCTCCACCTCGTTGTTGGTCTCGTTGTCCTCCGAAAAACCCCGATAGATGGGGCGCGCCGCGGCGACTCCGCGAGTGGGTCTCCAACCCGCGCCATGATCCCACATCAGCGCCATAAGGTGGTCGGCGGGATAGTTCGCCGACCCCCAACTCATAAAATCGCGCAGTACGCGCCAGTCGCCCATATCCGACTGTTTTGTAGCGGGGTTGTAGAGGTTGACGGGAGGCGCTAACTCGTCGCGGGAGAGGGAACTGGTATCGCCCGCGGCGATACTGTTGACCTCCGCCGTTGTGTGTTGCGTGATACGGAAGCGCTTCGTCGCCTGAAAGGAGGGAGTTCCGCAGTCCGCGCAGTTCGCCTGTTTCCACTGGACGATAATGTTGAGGTTCGCATCGGAGCCGACAGAAGCCATCTGCGCCACATTGAGGAGGCTATCCGGCTGTAGGTTGTTGGCGGCGTTGATGTAGAGCAAGACCGTCCAACGCGCTCGCCCTGAGAGGTGCGGGTTTAGGACGCAAGCCCCGCGCCCGCCGCTGACTGGGCTACCGCCCCCGCCAGTGGTGCAACCGGAGAGGGAGAGGGCGAAAAGCCCTATCAAACCCGCGCAGGAGAGAAGATTTCTCAGTTTCACGGCTTGTAGTCTCTCCAGAGCCAGCGTAGGGAGTCGGGCATAATGGCGCGTCCATGCTCGGCGCTATGGAAGCCATTACCCATAACAAACTTGTAGTCGTAGCCCTCGTGCGCGAGAGAACGCGCCATCTCGTGGTTTGCGAGGGGCCAGCTTCCGTGTTCGTTGTCGAGGTCGTTCTCGCCATCTTGCAGGAAGACGCGAATACTCTTTTTAGGAGTTTTGCGTATCAGAACGGGGTAGTTGTTTCCGCCCGGGCGCACAAGCCGCCCCTGCTCGTCTAGCCGCGCCGCGATACCTGTGAACGAACCCACCCACGAGAGAACCTTGCCGAACGCATCGGGGCGCTCCCATGCGGCGGTGAAGGCGCAGATACCGCCCGAACTGATACCCGCAATGGCTCTGCTGTTCGCATCGTGGCGCAGATTGTAGGTCTTTTCAACTTCGGGTAGTATCTCTTCTAGCAACATCCGCACATACTCATTGGAGAGCGTGTCGTACTCGTAGCTACGGTTGGAACGACCATCTGCGAAGGCGCCGGGATTGATAAAAATGCCGATAGTCACGGGCATATCGCCCTTCGCGATGAGGTTATCAAATACCTTCGCCGTGGACCCGGTGTACCCTCCGCCGTCCTGAAATATCATCACGCAGGCGGGGGTATCCGCCTTATACTGCGCGGGAACGTAAATCCACCAGTCGCGGTGCGTACCCTCGAAGACCTTGCTGTTCCATGTAGGCAACTGCTTTACGGCTCCTTTGGGGACTCCCGCCCGCTCTAGGCTATCGGGGTGAGCGCGGAAGACCTCAATCTGCTTTGAGGGAAGTTTTTTGTCGCCAATCTCGAAATGAAAACGCGCCGCGAAGCCCTCCGCCTGTGTCGTAACGGCGGCGTACATACCGGTTTCACCAATACGATTGAGGGTAATTTCGGGGGATTTGGTCTCCATGACCAGTTTGGGCGTGTCGGCGGTTCCAATAACCTCTATCGCGAAGGCGATGTCGAACATCCCCTTGTCCTCGTGTATGGGAACAATAGAGCCGTTCATATCTCTGTTGCCGTAGAGATCGCGAATTCGCGTCGCAAGGCTCTCCGCCTTTTTTCCGCGTGGCGGGCGCTTGAGCGCCTCTTTTATCATCGTCGCAGTGAGCGCAGGTTCGGGCTTTTGCGCGACAGCGGGTAGCGCCGCCACAAGGCTGATGAGCGTAAACAGAATACTTTTCAACATAGTCCTCTGTGTCCTTTAGGGAGTGAAAATCGTTTTGTTATCCCCTATATTCGTATTCTAGCCTCTCTCCTCCTCCTTGCAAACGCGCTTTGTTTTAACTCACCCGCTCCAAAGCCCCCTATCTCTTGTAGGATATTGACATTTGCGCGTATAGAAGTTACTATAACGTCTAATACACGGGCGACTATTTACGCCCCTACTATGCGACTACTCTTCAGGAGAGACACAGTGAAAACAAACCGTCACGCAATGACATTTATCCGTATGGGGTTCGCGCTCTGCGCGTTCGCCCTCCTCGCTCCCCGCCCCGCCAACGCCGTAGAACCTCATAAGAAGACCAAAAAACTTCTCGTTGTCACCGTCACTAAAGGCTTCCGCCACGACAGCATACCTGTCGCTGAGGAGGTTATCCAGCGGTTGGGCGAAGAGAGCAAAGCGTGGGAGACCGACTTTGTGCGAACCGATGAGGACATGGCGCAGAAGATGACCGCCGCGTCCCTTAAAAACTACGACGCGATTGTGTTCGCCAACACAACGGGCGTACTCCCTATTCCCGACCCCAACGCGCTTCTCGATTTCGTGAAGTCGGGCAAGGGCTTTGTAGGTATGCACTCCGCTAGCGACACCTACCACACCTGGCCCGGCTCCACCGATGCGATTTCGCCCTACGTCAAAATGCTCGGCGCGGAGTTCCTCACGCACCATTCGCAGTGTCAGGTAGACCCCTTTATCGCCGACCCCAAGCACCCCGCTCTCAAAGCGGTGGCGGAGGCGGCGAAAGAGTTCAATCCCGCTACCTCTGCGAAGGTTGACCTCCGTAAAGGAACCTCGCCGGAGGGCGCAGTTTGGAAAGGCTTCGACGAAATCTACCTGATGAAAAATGTGGACAGGGAGAACCTGCACCTGCTTCTCTGGCTCGATAAGCACCCCGACGACGGTAGCAAAGAGGCGAATGAGCCGGGCGAACACCTCATCTCATGGTGTAAAGCGTATGGCAAGGGGCGCGTCTTCTACACCTCTTTCGGACACCGTAAAGAGATGTGGCTCGACTCCCACTATCGCAAACACGTTCTCGGCGGAATTCTCTTCGCGCTCGGCGTAGAGAAAGGCTCCACAAAACCGACCCCGCTCGCCAAATAGCCGCATCCGCTATGGGAGAGAGACCTTATGCCCTACTACATCGGCTTCGACTGCGGAGGAACGAACATCGTCGCCCTCATAACAGATGGCGACGGTAATGAACTGGGAAGCGGGCAGGGCGGTTCGGGCAACATCGCCGTCAACGACGACGAAACCCTAGCCGCCTCCCTGAAAAACGCCTTCCGCGCCGCCTGCAAACGGGCGGGTCTCTCTCCTGAAACCTCCTTCGCCTCGCTCTGCGCGGGAGCGGCGGGCTACTCCTACGAACACCGCCGAAACCCCTTTCTCGCTATCCTCCGCTCCGAAATTCACGCCGACCGCTATACCCTCGTTCCCGACTACCTCCCCGCCTTCTGGGGCGCAACCGAGGGAGAGCCGGGCATCGTGGTCATTGCGGGAACGGGGGCGGTAGCGTTTGGGCGTAATGCGGAGGGCAAGGAGTATAAAGCGGACGGCTTGGGCTACCTGCTAGGAGACAAGGGGAGCGGCTTTAATCTGGGGCTTTATGCGCTACGTCATGCGCTTGAGAGTATCCAGAGAGGCGTGGAGGACAGCGTAACGCAGGCGGTGAAGGAGTATACGGACGCGCAGATTGTTCCCGAAATGATTCACTGGCTCTATCAGGACTTCGCGCCCGCCCGTGTCGCCGCCATTGCGCCTCGCATCGGCGTTCTCTCGGAGGAGGGCGACCCCATTGCGCGAACGCTCGTCGTTGAGATGGCGCGAAGGCTACGCCAAACCGTTCGACAGGTGCGCCACCACCTCTGGCTCCCGCGTGAAGCGTCTATCTACCCTATCGGGGGTTTGTGGGAGATGGGAGCGTTCTTCCGTTCGGAGTTTCAAGACCCGCACTGGCTTGGCGAGGGCGAGGTCAGCATTGAGCCGGAGGCGCTTGCCGGAGGGCGGTTCAATGTCCAACCTCCCCGACACACGCCCGCCTACGGCGCGACGCTACTGGCTATGTCGGAGCGCATCCTGTAACTCTTCCGGACGCGCTACGCTCATCATAACGGCATAGCCTTTGCGCGTCGGGACATACAGAACGCTCCTACTGTCCGTCACAAACGCAAGGCACTTCTCCCCGTTCTTGAGCCTAAACCACCCCTCAGCGTATCCCGGAAGCCCCGCGCCATTGGTTCTACTGACCAATCGGTACTGCGTATCTACCTCAAGATTGACGGGCTTCGCGCCCTCGCCGTCAATGTCGCTGAGAGGGATTTTGCGCCCGTATAGCGCTCCCGTAATTTTCAACGCGCTATCGCTCACCTCAAAACGGGCGCGTCTCGCCCCCAAACAGACGTATCCCATGAACACCATTAAGCCGAGCATGAGAAACGAAAAACCGAAATAGAACCAGATAACCCCGTTACTAGACGGGATGATAGGGAAAACCTGTCTCATAATCTCCTCCGATGAGTATTCAAAAGCGTGTCGCCTATAAGAAGTCTACCCCCTGATATATCTCCGAGAAGGGTAGCGCCACGCCAACTCCCTCAAGAACCAGCGTCGCCTCCATCCCGCGCAGAGGCGAGTAGAGCCACCGCTCCTCTGTTTGGCGTGTGTAGAGGTCAATATCAATAGAACAGAAAGGGCCACCAGTTTTTCATGGGGCGGTCATTCTCGTCAAGGGCTTTGTTGTCCAGACCGGGCATATTTTGCCACCAGTAGACTATCCAGGGACCCACGCAGTCGTTCGCGACAGCCTGATACTTCGCTAGGCGCAGAGATGTCCATCGCTCCGTTTTGTCCGCGCCATTCTGCCCGTTCTTCATGCGGTAGCTTTCGATGCTAGACATAACGGGTTCGCGGTTGTTGATGTCGAAGGGGCGCACGCTGTTCGGCGCGAACCTTGCGCTACCGCCCATTGCGAAGTACTTTTTAATGGCGTGTAGTTCGCCTTTGACCGAATACTGGAGGGTGTCCGGCTCGGTAAACTCTAACGTGATGTTGTCCGGCTTTTTGAGGAACGACTCAAAGGGCGCGTTATAGCGCGTTTTGAAGTCGAAGCCCGCGTACTCGTTGAAGTAGCGCGTGAAGTAGGGAACCGCTTTAGACTCCGCCAACGCTTCTAGCGAGATTCCCAACGTCTCCATCGTACAACCGGGACCCCGTTCGTTATTGATGTAGACGATTCGGAGGCTACGCCCTAGAAAGGGAACGTCGTTTAGAGCGCCAACCCCCGCTTGAACCGCTCTATCCTTGATTTTGTGCAGGGTAGCGTCATAAGCCTGTTTTAGCTCCACCGTAGGCAGGGGCGAACCAAACGCGCTCTGTTGCGCGATAACCCACACCTCATGCACTTTGCCCCGCGTCACCAGTTCATCCAGAGTGAGCATACGGGATGCGTCGTCGGGGGCTTTCTCTTTGTAGTAGGCGGCGAACGCCTCCGAAAACAGCGCGGAGTACTGAAAATTGGGTTGCCCCTGCTTCCAGTCCTTCACACGGGGGTAGAGCGAACTGTTGCCGTCCATACGTTGGCTTTCGGGTAGCGGCGAGGGGTCGGTGATAGAGACCACCTTGTAGATTTTATAGTCGAGGAACGGCTTCGCCTCTGGATTCTGGTTGACGTGGTAGCGCGTTCCTTCGCGTATCGCCCCGGCAAGGCGCTCCGCTCGCTTCTGAGCCTCATCGGACGATAGCCCGTTGACGAAGTTGAGAACCAACACTTTGGGGCGCATCTGCCGAATCTGATTGTGGTGCAGACGAATCCAGTCGTCAGAGTTCGCTCTGCTATCCGCATTGGGCCAAACCACATCGTCTTGCGCCCGAACTGGCAGGGGATGCGCTACTGCCAACAGAGTCAAGATACACGATACAGTGGAGATTGTCAGTTTACCTTTAAGCATAGTCGCCTACTCCTTCATTTTTGGAAGCGTGTCTCGCTACTATTCGGCAAAGCAATCAAAAAACCCTTTTTGATACAGCCTAAGGGGTGTGACTCAAAGTTAAGCAGGTTGTCTTCCCGTTTAGTTTGCCTTAACGTGAATTCGGGTTTCCACATAACCTCACCCAACCTCTCCTTCGCAAAGGAGAGGAGCCTTCCTGCCGTGAAGGCGCAAAAGAGACCCGTTTTACGGGCGCTTTTGAGAGACGCTTATCCCGAACTCACGTTTGCTTAAAAATAATCCACAGCGCAACCTAAGCCTATTCGCCCAAATACCAGCGACGCTTGAGTTTGGGCCCATAGGTCAAGCCAAAGCGGCGCATAGCGGTATAGCGCACATACTCCACCGCCGCCTCTGGCGAATCTGTGACGTGGATAAGTTTCATATCCTCTGCGGAGATAGTTCCCTCCGCGACAAGCGTGTTTTGCAGGAAGTCTACAAGAGGCTTCCAGAACTCCTTGCCGAGTAGGATGATAGGAAAGTGTTTGATTTTGGCGGTTTGAATGAGCGTTAGGGTCTCAAAAACCTCATCAAAGGTTCCAAACCCGCCGGGCATGACAATAAACGCATAGGAGTACTTGACCAGCATGACCTTCCGCACAAAGAAGTAACGAAAACTCACCACCTTGTCGAGGTAGGGGTTGGGAGCTTGCTCATGCTCTAAGACGATATTACACCCCACCGAGACCCCGCCCGCCACCGTCGCCCCCCGGTGCGCCCC
>CAIJLM010000699.1 GCA_903821495.1 uncultured Chthonomonas sp.
GAAACCAACCAAACTACAGTAGATATTTCAACCGATTTGTCTCAATTACCTTGACACATTCCGCTGCACCGTCGCCTTTACAAAAGACGAAATCTACGAGATGGCTCAATTTATGCTGGGAATACCATAGGCTAAGGAACAATACAAAATGGCGCATTGGAGCGAAAATTGCAACCGACTTTCCCTCACAACCATCTCTTTGGGCGACCTTGATACTTTGGAGCCTACAGAGGGCGGGGAGGGGAGCGTCTATCTGTTTTGCCTACCTCCTAGTCTCAGTGATAACGCCGCTACGCTATCAACTACCGGTTTCAATCTTATTGCACACTTCTGCGCCAAGTTGCCCGCCAATGCCGTCGTATGCGTATTGGCGACTCCGCCTTCTGCGGCGCGACTCCTTCCCATACTAGAACGCTCTCTTAAATATCAACTTTGGGTCGCGGTTAAGAGCGTAGCGTCCTCCAACACTCCGCCAGAGGGTAGCCTTCCTCAAAACCATTCCGCATTACTTGTACTCACCCGCTATAGCGGAGCGTTGCAACATACCAAAACGAGGATTAAGTACACCTACTGCCCTGCCTGTAAGAAAACGACCAAAGATTACGGCGGGAAGAAGCATATCTACCATGAATACGGCACTCTGATGTCCGATGTTTGGAGAGACATTGAATGTGACCCTGCACACGATATAGAGGCGATAACTGACCGCTTGCGGGATGTGTTTGGCGTTGCGCCCTATAAACATTTAAAGGTGTTGGACCTGCGAGAATCCCTCGCGTTCTCATTTACTGAGAATGTTGAGACTGTTAGGCGCAAAGAACAACCGCAAGCGTCCGCTTCTGCTTTAGAAAGCCGCTTGCTGAACGCCGACTGCTTAGAGGCGCTAAAGGCGCTTCCCGATAACTCCATAGATTTCTGTTTTACCGACCCTCCGTACAATCTGCAAAAAAAGTACGATAAGTGGGACGACTCATTAGAGTCTATCGCGTACTTTGAATGGTGCGATGCGTGGCTTGCGGAGTTATACAGAGTTTTGAAACCCAATTGCACTCTCGCCGTGCTGAACATTCCGCTTTGGGCGGTGAGGCACTATCAGAAATTGGCGACCTTGATGCAGTTTCAGTCGTGGATTGTTTGGGAGGCGTTGGGGTTGCCGGTGAGAATGATAATGCCCTCTCACTACGCCTTGCTATGCTTTTCAAAAGGAGAACCGCGCCCTCTACCGGGATTGACGAACGTAGGAACCCCTCACGAAAAGACTTATCTACAACCGTTAGGAGAGGGATTCTGCGTAAGGGCTTCGTGCGAAACAGGCAGGAGGCAGGTTGGAATTTCAGATACAGCGGAGTTGGGCGATATTTGGGCGGACATCCATCGCCTCAAGCACAACAGTCGTAGGGTAGACCATCCCTGTCAGTTGCCGCCGCATCTGTTACGCCGCCTATTCGCGCTTTTTACGAAGCCGAACGAGATAGTCCTTGACTGCTTTAACGGCGCAGGCACTTCAACGCTCGTAGCGGTGCAGATGAATCGCCGCTATATCGGTATAGAACATTCGGAGCAGTACCACAATCTCGCGCTACAGCGCCACTATCAATACGAATGCGGACAAGATCCTTTTGAGAAGACCGAGAGTGTGCCGCAAGCGAAAAATAGTCGGGTTCCTCGAATGCCCACGCAAAAGTATCTTGTGTCCAAAAAGCAGTTGCAGCTAGAGGTTAGACGCATTGCCAAACAGGTAGGGCGACTTCCAACAAAAGAGGATGTGAAAGCGCATAGCGCATACTCCCTTGAGTATTTCGAGAAGTACTTTTCTAGTTGGGGGGAGGTTTGCGCCGCCGCGCGCACGACAGGAATGTCCGAACTCCCAACGAGCCAACTCAGCCTAGATGTGTTTTGATGTCATCTGACCAAAACGCGGTATCGCGCAAAAAAGAAATTGTTACGGTGTTGAGTGATATGGGCGGAAAGGGCTTGGGGAAATTACTCCCGTCTCCCGTTTTGGCGAAGGTATTGGGCGAATATAGGAAAATAGCAAGAAATTATAGGAACAAAACCTCTCCTCCGCATTCTCACTAAATAAGGCAGTAAGGTATAGTAACCTATTATTCTGCGTGAATTTCAGTCTTGTGAAGGATAGAGGTAGCATTTTATGTCACTAATCAACAAGAGAAGTCTTTCCGCCCCCATACTCTGCGGAGCGGCAGGAACTCTCCTTATGCTTGGCGCGTCGCTCTGGTCGTTCGCGGCTACGCCGAAAACCGTCGCCCCCATCAAGTTACGCTATAACCGCGACATCCGCCCCATCATCGCGGAGAACTGCTTCCCGTGTCACGGTCCCGACTCAGCGGCGCGAAAAGCCGACCTTCGCCTCGATAAGTTCGCCGAAGCGACCATGATGAAAAATGGTCACGCCGCCATCGTCAAGGGCAAGCCCAGCGAGAGCGCGATGGTGAAGCGTATGTCAGGGCAAGGTTCGCTCATGCCCCCCGCCGCCACAGGCAAAAAACTGACGCTTCAACAGATAGCCCTGATTAAGCGTTGGATTGCAGAGGGCGCGGAGTACGAAACGCACTGGTCTTATATCTCTCCCGTCCGCGCCGCCCTTCCTACCGTAAAGAACACAAAGTGGGTGCGAAACCCCATAGACCGCTTTATTCTTGCCAATCTAGAGCGGAACGGACTCCAACCCGCCCCCGAAGCCGACAAGCGAACCCTCGCGCGCCGCCTCAGCCTCGACCTAACAGGTTTGCCCCCCTCCCCCGCCGACGTAGAGCGATTCCTCAACGACAAATCGCCTGACGCTTATGAGAAGTATGTGGATAGGCTTATGGCTACCCCGCAGTGGGGCGAACATCGGGGACGGGCTTGGCTAGATGCGGCGCGATTCGCAGACACGCACGGTATTCACTTCGATAACTACCGCGAAATGTGGTCGTACCGTGAGTGGGTCATCAACGCATTTAACAAAAATATGCCGTTCGACCAGTTCACCATTGAGCAGTTGGCAGGAGACCTCCTTCCGAAAGCCACCCTCGAACAGAAAATCGCGACAGGCTTCAACCGCTGTAATATCACCTCCAACGAAGGCGGAGCCATCAGCGAAGAGTACCTCGTCCTCTACGCCCGCGACCGCACTGAAACCGCCTCGCAGGTATGGCTCGGCTCGACGCTGGGTTGCGCGGTTTGCCACGACCACAAGTTCGACCCTTTTAGCACAAAGGATTTCTACTCGCTCTCCGCGTTCTTCAACAACACCACGCAGAACGCAATGGACGGAAACATAAAAGACACGCCGCCCATTATTCAAGTTCCGCTTATGGAAGACCGCCCCCGCCTAGAAACCCTCGTAGGCGAACTTTCCGAAGCCCGTCATAAAGCGGATACCCGCAAGAACTCTTCGCGCCCCGACTTTGAGAAGTGGCTTGGAACAGCGAACCCACAGACGGTAGCCGCCTCTATCCCTACAGCCGGTCTCAAGTTCCACGCCTCCCTCAACGAAGGGAAAGGTAGCGCCATAACCGCGACTTTCGACGGTAAACCCCTCAATCTAACCCTGCAAGGCAAGCAGACATGGGACAAAGGGCAGGTCTCTGAAAAAGCCTATCGCCGTGAGCCCGGTAACACGCTCGCCGCGCCGCAGGTTGGCGATTTTGAGAAAGACCAGTCCTTCTCCTACGCCGCATGGGTAAAAATCACCGACAACGCGGGTGGCGCTATCTTTAGCCGTATGGATGAAGGGAACGGCTTTCGGGGTTGGGATATGTGGTTAGAGGGCGGAAAAGTTGGAACGCACATCATTCATAAGTTTCCCGAAGACGCGCTCAAGGTCGTATCGCGTGAGCCGCTCCCTGCAAACCGGTGGAGCCACGTCTGCATCACGTACAACGGCAAAATGAAACCCGATTCGGTTCGTGTCTACATCAACGGCGTTCTCAAGGAGACCGACACGCAGACCGACACCCTGAAAAGCACTATCCGCACAACCGTCCCCTTCAAGGTCGGGCAGAGAAACACGACCGCTGGCGTGGATGGAACCGCGATTCAAGACATCCGCCTCTATGACCGCGCCCTGACCGACGCGGAGACGGCGCAACTCGCGAACGGCGCACGCGCCTCCTACCTCCTTGCACGTGCAGGAAAGCAGATAACCGCCCCTGAGACCGAAGAACTTTTCGCTTGGTGGATAACAGGGAAGGACGACACCTACCGCCAACTTACCGAAAGCGTCAACAAACTCGTCACCGAAGACGCGGCTATCCGCAACCGTGGAACCATCGCGCATATCTCCAACGAGAAGTCTGAAGAGGCGATGGCTTACGTGCTGTTCCGAGGAGAGTACGACAAGCGCAGAGACCCCGTAAAGCCGCTCACTCCGGCAGTCCTACCCGCCCTACCCGCCGACTATCCTAAGAACCGCCTCGGTCTAGCGAAGTGGTTTCTTCTGCCCAGTAACCCGCTTACGGCGCGTGTCACCGTCAACCGCTTCTGGCAAGAGCTATTTGGGACGGGAATAGTGAAAACAACGGGCGACTTCGGCGTGACGGGCGAAATCCCCACCCACCCCGAACTGCTCGACTGGCTAGCGGTTGAGTTTCGAGAGAACGGCTGGGACATCAAGAAACTGTTCAAACGGATAGTCACCTCAGCCGCCTATCGACAGTCCAGCGTAGTCACTCCCGAAAAGCGTTTGAAAGACCCAGCAAACCGCCTACTCTCTCGCGGAGCGCGGTATCGCATGGACGCGGAGATGGTACGCGACTACGCGCTCTCAGCAAGCGGACTACTTGTCAAAAAGATAGGCGGGGCGAGCGTCAAGCCCTATCAGCCCGACGGTGTTTGGGAAGCGGTGGCGATGCCGGGTAGTAACACTCGCGACTATCGTAAAGACATGGGCGATAGCCTCTACCGCCGCAGTATGTACACCTTCTGGAAACGCGCCGCGCCGCCCGCCAGCATGGACATCTTCAACGCGCCAAACCGCGAGACGTGCGCGGTAAGACGTGAACGCACAAACACTCCCCTGCAAGCCCTCGTCACGATGAACGACATTCAGTTCGTAGAGGCAGCGCGTAACCTTGCAGAACACGCTCTTAAAGAGGGCGGCGCTACCAACGCCTCGCGTATCAACTACATTGCAAATCGGCTTCTTTCGCGCTCCCTCCGCCCCGCAGAGCAGGAGGTCGTTACGAAAAGCCTGAACGCCATTCAAGGCTTCTATAGCGGACACGCGAAAGAGGCGAAGGAGTTGATAATGGTGGGCGATTCAAAAGCGGACGCAAGCCTTGCCCCAGAGCGTCTCGCCACATGGACTCTGCTGACAAACCAGCTCTTGAATCTGGACGAGGTACTAAACAAATGAGCGAAAACGAAAACATCCATCCCGTAGTGGAAGAGTATGTACGCATGGAGACGCGCCGTCAATTTCTGAGCGGCGGAATGAACGCGCTAGGATGGGCGGCGTTAAGTACGCTTGGAGGGCTACCCGCCTTCGCTAGCGACAAAAAGTCCGCGTTTCAGAAGAACGCGCTAGGGCTTCCCAACTTCCCCGCGAAAGCCAAGCACGTCATCTACCTACACATGGTCGGAGGACCTCCGCAGATGGACTTGTACGACTACAAGCCCCTCATGAACGACTGGTACGACAAGGAGCTTCCGAGTTCCGTTCGCAACGGTCAGCGCCTCACTACCATGACTTCGGGGCAGACGCGCTTCCCTATCGCCCCTTCGCGCTACAAGTTCCAACAGTATGGCAAGAGCGGTATGTGGGTGAGCGAACTGCTTCCCAAAACAGCTGGCATGGTAGACGATATGTGCTTCATTCGCAGTATGCACACCGAAGCCATCAACCACGAACCCGCGATTACCTATATGCAGACGGGCAACCAGATAACGGGGCGACCCTGTATTGGGGCATGGGTCTCGTATGGGCTAGGCTCTCTAAACAACAACCTACCCACCTTCGTCGTTCTCGTCGCGCAACCCTCCAACACAGACCAAGTGCAAGCGATTTCGGCAAGGCTCTGGCAGTCCGGCTACCTCCCCGGCGAACACGCGGGAGTCTCATTCCGCGCCGCCGGAGACCCTATCCTCTACATCAACAATCCGCCCGGCGTTCCCAAAGAGATGCGCCGCACAACGCTAGACGGTCTCAAAGCCCTCAACGAAATGACCTACAAAACGGTGGGCGACGCTGAGACGCATACCCGTATTCAGCAGTACGAACTCGCCTTCCGTATGCAGTCGAGCGTCCCTGAACTTACCGACCTGAGCAAAGAGCCGGAAAGCACCTTCAAGATGTATGGCGAAGAGTCCCGCAAACCCGGCACCTTCGCCAATACCGCGCTTATGTCACGCCGCATGGTAGAGCGGGGAGTGCGCTTTATACAGGTCTACCTCAATAACTGGGACACCCATGCCAACGTAGCGGGGCGCCTTCCGAGCCAGTGTAAGGATATTGACCAAGCCTGCGCTGGACTGATACAAGACCTCAAAAACAGAGGACTTCTGGACGAAACACTCATTATATGGGGCGGGGAGTTCGGGCGCACTATCTACTCGCAGGGCGGTTTGTCGCATGAGAACTACGGGCGCGACCACCACCCGCGTTGCTACACCATGTGGATGGCGGGCGGCGGCGTGAAAGCGGGAACGGTCTACGGCGAAACGGACGACTTCTCCTACAACATCGTGAAAGACCCTGTGCATATCCACGACTTCCATGCGACAACGCTTCAACTGCTAGGCATTGACCACGAGCGTTTCACCTACAGGTCGCAAGGGCTAGACCAACGCCTGACGGGAGTGGAAGCAAGTAAGGTTATCAAGGACTTGATTGCGTAAAAGCGTCGTCATGAGCGAAAGGGGAGTAGGCGGAATGCCTACTCCCCTCCTTCTATTACGCCGTGTTTACTGGAACTCGCTCTACCTTGCGCCACGACAACTTACACCAAGCACAGTTCGTAAGCCTGCTTGAGCGAAACCATAGGCGTATGGCGCGGAATAAACTCGTGCGCGAAGTAGCCTTTGAAGCCTGTGTCCGCAATGGCGCGGGCGATGGTCTTATAGTTTAACTCCTGCGAGTCGTCTATCTCGGCGCGTCCGGGCACTCCGCCCGTGTGGTAGTGAGCGATGAACTCCTTGTTGCGCTGAAGAGTTTCAATCACGTCCCCCTCCATTATCTGCATATGGTAGATGTCGTAGAGGAGTTTGAAGCGCGGCGATTCGACTCGCTTGCAGAGTTCCACGCCCCAAGCCGTAGTGTCGCACTGGTAGTCCTTGTGGTCGCGCTTGCTGTTGAGTAGCTCCATTATCACGGTAACGCCGAGGTCTTCCGCCAGTTTCGTTATCCGTTTCAGCCCCGTCGCGCAGTTCACGATACCGTCTTTGTCGGATAGCCCTCGGCGGTTCCCCGAAAAGACTATCATATTGGGAATGTTCGCCTCCTTGACGAGAGGTAGTAGCCGCTCCGACTCCTTTACCAGTTTATCGTGGTCGGCGAGGCGATTCCAGCCGTCTCCGATACCGCTGGGGCCCATTGCGACAGCGCACTTTAGCCCCTCTTTTTGGACTATCTCCCACTCCTTTTGGGTAAGCAGTTCCACCGACTGTATACCCATCGCTTTCGCGCTTTTGGTCAGGTCTTCTATCGGCATATTGTAGCACCACTTGCATACCGACTGGTTGAGCCGTCCTTTTGCAGGGGCGACTCCCGCAGAAGCGTCCGATTCTGCAAAGGCGGTTGTTGTCGCGGCGACCACTGCGCCCAGAGCCGTTAGCGCGTTTCGGCGTGTGATAGATGCGTTCACTGTTGTTTTCTCCTTTGTCCCGATTTCGTAAGCCCTCACCGCGTCCCCTCTTTTCGGGTAGCCTCGTCTTTCGGCTTGCGGGCGGGTTTGGGATGAGGTATACGGGGGACGAGATTGGGGTTGTACTTTGCGCCAGCGGAGACCTGAATCATGGTGATACGAATCTTCGTCGGGAAAAACTTATCAGGGTCGGTTCGCGTGTGGGTTTTGGTTCCAGTCCTATCCTTCATCACCAAGTCCATCTGCTTAATGCCCTCATTCCATATAATACCGTTGTTCTCCCAAAACGAAGTCATCGAAACGTCCTTCTCATACACGCCTTTTTCGGTGTAGGTATCGGTTCCTGTGCATCCGTAGCCGTTGCCCTGACCGTGATTGGGAATGTAGCAGAGGCTCCACTGAACGCCCTCGCCGCTGGCGGGTCTATCGAGAACCTCCGTACGAATGTGAACGGTTCCATTTCGATAGTCAACGGGGCTTGTCCAGTCGAGCGGTCTCTTGCGATTGATAGCCTTCCCCGTAACGTAGTAGTGCGACTTGCTAGGGGTAGAGTTGTCCGCGTTCTCTTTGGTAAAGGTAAAGGTGACATCGAACAGAACAAACTGCTCCGCCCGCGCCACGCTAGGCGCGAAAAGTAGAGCCGAAACAGCGACGAACGCTGATAAAGTTACCATAGATGCGCGTGAAGAGCGAAATGCAGTCATAGATGCCTCCTAAAACGGTAGAATTTGAAGCGTCAATCTTCGTGCGTGGTAGCGCGACTCAAAAATTCACGCGCCAGAGCGACGTTCTCCTCCACCATGTTGTCGTTATCGCCTCGGTGCATACCTACATTCACCACGTCGCCGGGCTTGATACTCTCGTAGGCGTACTCGAACGCCATCCGCGGGTCTATCCGCCCCGCGCCCATTATCTTGTACCCGATGCAGGGCTGTTGTATCTCTTTAATACAGGCGACCGCCCGAAACATATCCGACAGGCTGAACTTCTCGCCCTCGCCGTTGTGGATGCTTCCACAGGTGAAGAACGGAACGGCATGGAAGTCCGTTATGTCAAGAGCGTCCACCCATAGATGCGCCTCTGGGGTATGCCCCGCGCAACCGACAGGCGCGCCAAGGCTTCGCGCATGGTTGCACCAACGGCGCAGGGTATCCTCGTCCTTGCGGCAGAAGAGGTTGTCCACCTGACCGCCGTGTATGTAGAGCGCTTTGCACCCTATCTCAACCGCTTCATCGAGCGCCCTCTCCATGTCGGGCTGAAGGCGGCAGTTGACCTGCGCTACCCACTGGAGTTTGCCGCCTCCGCTCAGATACTCGCGCACCGCCTGAACTACATGGGGGCTTTCATTGTTGGTTATCATGGTATTGATACCTGCCGCCTCGGCGCGCCCCCATGTCTCAATAATTCTATCCACCGTGTAGTAGGCGACCATCTCCCTATCACGAGCAGGGTTCTGGTGGCTATATCCGCCAAACGGATTCGCGCCCAGTATGAGGCGCGTTACTGTGAGTCCGCAAAAATTCACTGTCTGCAACATCGCTACTCTCCTCCATCATGTTTAATCGTACCGCTAATACCGAGATACGATAACGTTACGCCATTCTCCTCCTTGAACATTAAACCGCGCGCAATTTTTCCATACCCGCTCCATACCCGCTAGGCTTGACATATATCTCACCGCATGGTACAATCATTTCTACAGTTCGCGAAATAATGAATTATTCAGGTTCTACAGAGAACATACCGTATTTGAACCGACCTTCAAGGAGACGAACCCCATGACCACAGTTAAAGAGACTTTCATACCCAAGACGCATATCTCGCTCAACGTTAAAGACATTGAGCTATCCGTCGCTTTTTACGAGGGGTTTTTTGGCGTTCCCGCGCATAAGCGGCGCCCCGGCTACGCCAACTTCAACCTCGTTTCGCCCCCGCTGAAGCTTGCGCTACAGGAGGCTCCACCATCGGAAGGCGCAGGAGCGCTCTCCCATCTTGGTATTCAGGTGGCGACTCAGGAGGAGGTGCAGGAGGCGCGGGAGCGGCTGATAAGTTCAGGGCTTGCCACATTCGATGAGGGCGACACCGTCTGCTGTTACGCTAGGCAGGACAAAATATGGGCGCACGACCCCGATGGGAACGGCTGGGAGGTCTACGTCCTGCTAGACGAGATGAACGACGCAGAGGACGACCACTTTCAGCGGGGCGGAGTCGCAGAAGGAAGCGCCTGTTGTGGTGGCGGGAGTACCTGCCGCCCCACACCGACGACTTCAAACATTACGCTTCGTATCTAGGCGAGTAGCGTTGAGGCTCTCTTCTCCCGTGTAAAATGGGAGAAGAGAGCCTCAAACTCTGCGATTCTGGCAGGAAAAACTGCATACGAGGGAGAAATGTTCTCCACACTTCAAGGAGGACTCTTCTCATGTTTACCCGAAAAACGCTCATCGCGCTCGGCATCGCCTCTCTCGCTCTCTCTTCGCCCCTTCTCAGCAAGGCGCAAGGCTCGCTTCCCGTCTATATTGGAACCTACACAGGCAAACTCAGCAAAGGGATTTATCGGACGACGCTGAACCTCAAAGACGGAACGCTCTCCAAACCAGAACTCGTCGCGGAGACCAGCAGTCCCTCATTTCTCGCTTTCCACCCTAACGGAAAGTACCTCTACGCTGTCAACGAAGACGCGGATTTCAACGGCGAAAAGAGCGGATCTCTCAGCTCTTTTCAGATAGATACCGCCACAGGCAGTCTCACCTCACTCAATCAGGTCTCCACACATGGGGTATGGCCCTGCCACGTTATGCTCGACAAAGCGGGCAAGTTCGCCTATATCGCGAACTATGGGGGCGGAAACTACGCCGTGATTCCTCTGCTTGCAGATGGGTATGTGGGCGAGGCGATTCAGACCGTTGCGCGAACAGGGACTCTCGGCTCCAACAAAGCGCGTCAGGAGATGCCTCACCCGCACTCAATGAACTTCGCGGCGGGCTACAAGTACCTGATAGGCTGCGATTTGGGAACCGACTCCGTTCTCACCTATCGCGCCGACAGCGCAACAGGCAGGCTCACACCCGCCAAAAACCTGCATCTGACTTCCGCAACGGGACCCCGGCACTTCGCATTCCACCCAAACGGCAAACTCGCCTTCGTGAATGGGGAGTTGGCTTCTACGCTCACCTCTCTGCGCTACTCGCCGACTACGGGCGAACTCACGCCCATTCAGACGCTCTCCACGCTCCCGAAAGACTTCAAAGGCTCTAGCACAACCGCCGAAACGAAGGTGCATCCGTCGGGAAAATTCGTCTACGTCTCCAATCGGGGACACGACAGTATCGCGGTCTTCTCCGCGAACGCCGAGACCGGCGCTCTTACGTTCTTGGGGAACGACTCGACGCTCGGCAAAACGCCCCGCAACTTCAGTATAGACCCCTCCGGCAAGTACCTTATCGCCGCGAATCAGGATTCGGATAGCCTCTTCTCGTTCCGCATCAACCCAACTACGGGGCGGCTCACCCCGACGGGTAGCAAAATCACCGTAGGCAAGCCTGTCTGTGTGCGCTTCTATACGAAGTAGGAGATTATCTCACCTCTAACCCTCTCCTAGCCCTCAACCCCTGCCCCTTCTCCCAATACTGGGAGAAGGGGTGAATGCACAGATGGCAGTATGCGATTGGGAAGTGTGGCGTGTTGTTCTGGGGCGGGTTGCAGTGTGCATGTAAGAGTTCAGGGTTACGGGAACTTGGCGCTTAACCTCACCCCGCCTCTCCTTCGCAAAGGAGAGGAGTTCTTCTGGTTTGAGATTGGGAAGTTTGGCGCGTTGTTCCAAGTTTGGGGCTTGGTGCATTTTTTTCGCGTGTTTCGCGTGTTTCGC
>CAIJLM010000700.1 GCA_903821495.1 uncultured Chthonomonas sp.
AATAATCCTCTCGCGCTGTTGCAGTTCTCAGCGTTCCAGACTTGCACCTGCTCTTATCTGTCCTAAATGGAGAGGTAGGCGCAGTATAAATTATGGTGTTCTGTTGAAGTAAGGTTATGAGGGGGAGTATGGTATATTTGCGTGCGTAACACCTACGGAACATGTATGCGTAAAACCTACGGAACATGTATGCGTAAAACCTACGGAATATGTATGCGTACAGAGGAGTGCGTATTATGGATACGTAGTACTAGAGGGTGTTATATAGGAGTTGAGCGTACGCGCTATGCAGATTACGCTCAACGCGAGGCGAGATAAGGGGAGCACTCTCGCAATTCGCACTACCGCTAAAGAGGCAAGCGCGTAATGGCTCTCTTTAGATACGAGGCGCATTTGCACTTAGGGGCTGGAAATTTGTAACTTCTCTTTTTTATGAGAACAGCGGGTAACGCCTCTACCCAAAATCGGGAACTCGCTCTTTTACAAATCCTTAGCGGAGTTGGTATTAACGGTAACTAAGCCGCTATCCACAGCGTATTGGAACAACTCGGCTTGACTATGGAGGTTGAGTTTTCTCATGGCGTTTGCGCGGTGAGTTTCGACCGTGCGGTGACTAATAAACAGTCGGTTCGCTATGTCAGCTGACGTATGTCCTTGAGCTGCAAGCATTATAACCTCTTTTTCGCGTTCAGTAAGTGCGGTGTTGAGCTTAGTTGTGGGCGATGTCCCCACTATCGACTGATGAACGTAGGAAGAGATAACGCGCTCCGTTACCCCCGGACAGAGGTAGGTTTGCCCAGATATTATGGTCTCTATAGCGTTTTTAATGACCTCCATGCCAGCGAATTTCAGAGCGTAGCCATTCGCTCCGTTACGAAACGCTTCAGTGACATAATGTTCGTCGTCATGTGCAGACAGAATGAGAATGCGGGTATGGAACATACGTTTCCGTATGAGGCGAGTCGCTTCCAATCCGCTCATATCCGGCAACTCTATATCCATGATTACAGCGTCGGGTTGCAGGCGTCCAATCTCTTCTAGCGCACCTTGCCCCGTCCCCGCCTCACCTACAACCTCAAAGTCCGAATTCATGGCAAGTAGCGCGTGTAAACCTTGGCGAAAAATGGTGTGGTCATCTACAAGCAAAATACGCGCTGACATCTTGGCAAATCCCCCATTCTTATAGTTTTCGTCCTTGAAGACATTATGAGCGCATTAGTCGCTACACGGCGGTTATACGCTCTAACTTTAGCACTGCCCCCGATAGGCTTTTAGCCGCAGGAAAGTGTAACTTGAATTATTGTACCCTGCCCCGGCTCAGATTTAATATAAAGCTCTCCTTCAAGGGCGTTCACACGCTCTCTTATTCCTACCAGCCCCATTCCTTCGTTAGATGCTAGAACCGCTGATGAAGCGAACCCTCGTCCGCTATCGGATATCACGATGTGTAGCCTATTCTCGCTAAAAACAGTCTCGGCGTTCGCCTCTTCCACTCCTGCATATCGGGCGACATTGGTGAGCGCCTCTTGAACGATACGATACGCCGCAATTCTCACATCAGGCGGGAAGGGACATGGAGGAACAAGACCTTCTTGCGTCCAGTTGACACGAATGCCAGTCTGTCGCTCATATTGGTTGAATAGTTGTTCAAGCGCGGGACCCAATCCCAGGTTATCCAGAATGGAGGGGTGCAGGGAGTGCGTGAGAGCGCGTAGCTGACGGATAACGTCATCAATTATCTGTTGGGGCGCAAGAATCGCTTCTGGCAATTCGTCTACAGGCTTTCTTTCTAGCGCCCCAATGCTCAATCTCAGCCCGGTCAGGAGTTGCCCTATCTGGTCATGCAGTTCGCGCCCGATGTGGCGGCGTTCGTCCTCCTGCGCTTGAATAAGCCTCTGAGACAGGTTATGTAGGCGTGCTTCTGATTGATGTAACGCCTCTTGCGCCTGTCTCGCGGAAGTGACATCTCTTGCAGAAAAGAGGATGTGAGTACACTGCCTCTCCGCGTCCAAAATCGGAACCTTTGTTACCTCTAGCACCATCGGGACAGCGGAAGAAGTCATCCTATCGTCGTAGGCAATAGGTTTCGATGTCTTTATGAGGTTTTGATAGGAGGCTACCTCAAAGACGATGTCGTCTTCCGGGACTCGGCACTCTCTAAGAAACGCGATCAGTTCTTTCCCGGTAATTACACGTGGCGAATATGGGAAGGCGCGGTGTATAAGGGACCTGAACGCCTGATTCACGACTTCAAAAACAAAACTGTTATCCGCCTCCACTCTCAAGAGTGCCTTAATATCAGGGCGCAAATTAAATATGAGCGAAAGCCGCGCTTCGCTTGCCCGTAGCGCATCCTCCGTCGCCTTGCGCTGGGTAATATCTTCTTGAACGCTAATGTAAGCGATTCCGGTAATTCCTTCAAGTGCGGTGATTCGCGCCTTAGTGTAAAAGCGGGTTCCATCCTTCCTGATATTCTGAAACTCCCCCTCCCAGTATCCGGTTTGAGCGATAGAGGAGTGAATCTCTGAGGCGATACGCCCATTCTCCTCCGGAGAGGCGGCATTGAGAATGGTGATATGTTGGCCAATAAGTTCGCCTGCTCTGTATCTGAACATCACATTGAAAGAGGGATTAGTGAAGAGGATGCGGTGGTCACTATCTATAAAACTGACGGCTTCCGACATGGAGAGCAGTACCTGAGAGTGCGTGTGAATCTCGTTCTCGCTCAGCAGGCGCTCCGTAATGTCAGCGGCTTGAGTATACTTTCCAAAAGGGCGGAGTAATTTTTTCCACATAACGAACAACAATGTCACCAAAACTGAGGTGACACTAATGCTACGAGGTGGAGAAGTGAACGAAATAAACGAATTCAAACGTCAGGGACTGTCTATCAGCCAGATAAGCGCCCTGACAGGCTACAGCCGCCCCACAATACGCAAGTATCTGTCGGAGGTTAAAACGCCGCGATACGGTCCGCATAAACCACGCCCAACCCTGCTTACCCCTTATCTTCCTTTCCTTGAGGAACGACTCAAAGCAGGCGTCTGGAATGGGGTTGTTCTCCTGCGAGAACTCCGGGAACGTGGATATTCCGGCGGCTACACCGTCATTAAAGACTATCTGCGTCCACGTCGGCGCGAGGGACACATCGTCGCCGTCCGCCGCTTTGAGACGCCTCCCGGACATCAGGCGCAGGTGGACTGGAGCGACCTGGGAGACATCGTTCAGGAAGACGGAACCCGACAGAAACTCTACGGCTTCGTCATGACCTTAGGCTATAGTCGCGCTATGTTCTGCGGCATCGCGACCGACCAGAAACTGCCGACCTTTGTGAGAATGCACGAAGAGGCGTTCGCCTATCTGGGCGGCGTGCCGGCGGAAATCCTCTACGACAATACCAAGACCGTCGTCCTCCGAACTCTCACCGAAGGCGTGGACGGACGGGGAGAGGTGAAACTCAACCCCGCTTTCGCCGATTTCTCCCGCTACTGGGGCTTCACGACGCGCCTGTGTCGTCCCTACCGCCCTCAGACCAAAGGCAAAGTGGAGAACGGGATTGGCTATATCCGCAAGAACTTTCTCTGCGGACGCGAAGCGTGCAACCTGGAAGACCTGAGCGTCCAACTGCGGGTCTGGCTCTCTCAAACCGCCAATGCGCGCGTGCATGGAACGACGCATCGTATTGTCCGAGAAGCCTGGGACGAGGAGCGTCCCTCCCTGCAACCGTTAGCGAACCGACGCGGCTATCCTTTAGTGGTCGAGAGCCTGCGCCGCGTTACCAGAGACGCCTATATCGCCTACCGAAACAATCGCTACAGCGTGCCCTGGCAGTCCGCGGGAAAGGAAGTCCTCGTTCGGGAGGTCGGAGACCAGATAGAGATAATTCGCGACCAGACGCAACTCGCCGTGCATCCTCGCCTCGCGGGAACGCAACAGACGGCGACGGTCGCCGCGCACCACGAAGGGATCCCCCTGACCAACCAGAGCCATGGGAAAGCGCGTCTCTCTCTTCAGGCGAAGTCTCCGGAAGTGGAAGTGCGCTCCCTTTCGGTCTATGAGGAGTTAGCCTCCGGGAAGGAAGTGGCATGAACCTCCTCCTCGAACGCTTGCACAGCGCATTGGTCACGCTCCAACTCTCAGAAGCGGATGCGCTATTAGAGAACCATTTAGAGGGTGCAGTGCAACAGGAGCGCACCTACGCCGACTTTCTCTGTCTGTTGCTGGAGGCGGAAGTGGAGGCGCGTCGGACGCGGGCGTTGGCGGCGCGAATGCGAATGGCGGCTCTTCCCTCTCCCAAAAGGCTGTCTCAGTTCGACTTCGCCTTCCAGCCCAGTATAGACGAACGGCAGGTGCGGGAGTTGGCGACGCTCCGCTTTGTCTCCGATGCTTCCAATATCATCCTGCTAGGACCGCCTGGCGTGGGGAAGACGCATCTTGCGGTAGCTTTGGCGGTGGAAGCGATAGCGGGCGGTAACAGCGTCTCTTTCGTCACGGCGCATGACTTGACGACCGACTTAGGGCGAGCGGCGCGGGAAGGGAGACTGGAGACTCGTCTGCGTCGCTATCTCAAACCGAAAGTGTTGGTGATAGACGAAGTAGGTTATCTTCCTCTGGACACAGTGGGAGCGACTATCTTCTTCCAACTGGTCTCCGCTCGATATGAGCGCGGGAGCATTATCCTGACCTCCAACAAGAGTTATTCGGACTGGGGGCAGGTGTTCGGGGAGACGACGATAGCGAGCGCCATTCTCGACCGCCTCCTGCACCATGCGACCACGATAAACATTCGGGGGGAGAGTTATCGCCTTAAAGAGCGGCGCAAAGCGGGACTTCTCTCCGCTCCCGTCAAAGCCGAGCCAACAAAGACGGCTTGAAACGTAACGCAAATATCCGTTACGAAACGAAAGGAGCGAAATGGCTCGTCCTGCAAAATACCCGGACTCCGCTTCCCGTCAGGCGGCGTATCGCAGTCGCGTCTACTGGAGCCAGGCTCCGACGCAGAAGTTTCTTGCGGCGATGGCGGAGGGTCTCCACAGAGACCTCTCCGAAGCGCTGGGCAGAGGGAGTTGTCCCCTTCCAGACGAGATACTCGGCTCTCATGCAGGGCAGACCTTGCAGAACCTGCGAGACTTTGTCCAGTACGGCGACATGGAAACCGCCCGTGAAGCCAACCAGAGAGCCGAGTGACAACAGCGGCAAATTACGACGAAGTGGAAAATTTTACTTCGCCGTTTCGGAAAATTTTACTTAGACCTTGACAATATCAAGAGTGAGAGCGAATGGCACCACTGGCGTAATAGGGTGATCCCGTTAATGCAAACAAAAATATCAGACGAATCAGAAATATCAGACGAATCGAAAATATCCCGTGCAGTAGTTCATCGCCTTCTTGAGTGGTACTGGGAGAAAGAAGATTGGAGTGGTTTCATTGAGGTCTGCCATCAGTTGGAAGCCCCTCCAACCAGTCTTAGCACACGGATAACGTATGATATTGATACGGAGGCACGCTTTCTACTTGGTGTCGCCAACCGCAAATATGCCACACAATTAGGTGAGAGCGGTTATGGCGAGTGGGCTAGTGAACAGGCTCAGAACCAGCTATTTATGGCTAGGGAATTAGGTTATTTGGAACAACTAGTGACACAATCAAAGCCGGAAGGAAGTACAGGTACAAATGCCCAGAACGTATAGAAAACCTGATTACAGCGAGGAAGGTAGTCCGGAAAAATTTAACACGGACTGGAAATGTAAGTTCCGCAACCTAGGTGCAGAGTCCTCCCCTATTGGCATTACAGTCATCTGTTCTATTCTCATCGTACTTGTTCTATGTATTGTCGCTGGTGTTTATGGATTCTCGCGCCTCATACCCAAGGGGAACCTCTCCCCTATCCGTGAGGTAAAGGATTTACGCTGGAAGACCGATTACCGTCAATATGAACTCTCTAGCTGGGCAGTACCAGATACAAATCATGTTGTCCTTACTTCACGTGGTGGAGGAGTCTCCTATACTCGATTAGATGGAAGGGAAGAAGGAGTTTTTCAGACATTTTCTCCTGAGAACACGCAGGGGCGGCTTGCAGAAAAGGATTTACGCCAGGCGGATTTCGACGGCGAACGCTTGTGGTTTGTAGGGATGAACGGAAGCCTAAGCTCTTGCAACAAGTGGCTTCAAGACTGGTATCTTCACTTTGGTGGTGGTGGTTTTGTTCCTAGTATTGATCTTAAAACAGAGGTTGTTTCTATTGCGGTATCGCTTGATGATAACGGAAAACAACCTGAATACCACGGTACGAGCGAAGGAGAAGAGCCTCGCCTGTTTGCTGTTGGGACGAAATCTCACGGGGTTGGTATTTACGATGTGGTGACTCGGCAATGGGTTAAAGTAGATTCTCCTTCTAGTGCTGTTAGGGCGTTGTTGTTCAATTCAGTTGGGTTGTGGGTCGGATCCGATAAAGGACTTGCAGTCTATAAAATCTTTCGCAAGGAAAATAATGCGATAGGACTAGAACCGCTTGCAGAGTGGAATCTTCCTAACGAGTATAGATCACTTGCGATAACAAAGCTCCGTGCGGCGCACTCCGCTAGAGGTGAGGTCGTAGAATGCTTGGCAGGAAATGGAGCACATTTTGAGGCAAATCTCTCTGTTAGACGTTGGAATGTTATCGTAGATAACGGAGATCCACGCTTGGCTGGAATGAGCGCAAACACCGAGATATCTGGAATGGCACTTACTCCTAATGGTGCGTGGCTGTTGCTACCTCTCGGACCTACGTTTTACTCCCCTGAATTACGCCGGCTCACTCTACACACAGAAGGCTTGCCTCAGAGTTTTGAGTGCAGAGATGTTCAAATAAGCCCCAATGGTGAGGTTTACTTGCTAATATATCCGGGAAATTCATCAGGAGAACGAGCAGGAGTGCTTTACAAAACGGCTCCTAAAGACAAAGAGGTTGCTTGGAAACAGGTGAGCCTGCCTAATGAGAAGGTGGTGGAATTCACATTTTCGGGGTCAAACCCAGTCTTGCGACTTGTAAATGGCGAAATACGCATCACCGAGAGTTTGTTTAAAGCCTGTTTGGTTGGTGGCGATTTTGGAGCGGCAGAAGTCGCTACCGGCCAGTTGTTTGTAAGTCATCACCCTCCTTCAAAAGAATCCCATGGGGTCTTATCACGATATAAGGTAGATAGTCGAGGGTGGCAACTGCTCTCTACGGATAACTCTAACCCAATTCGGCAGTTGCGTGCAGGGGGCGACACA
>CAIJLM010000701.1 GCA_903821495.1 uncultured Chthonomonas sp.
CGACACAGGGCTTTTCGACAACACAAAGCTAATCGCTACCGACCCCGCAAACCCTAAGTATGGACCCAGACACGCCTTCCACTGGTGGGGAGAGCCGTTCATGGGCTACTACTATATGGACGACGCTTTTGTGATTCGGAAACACGCGCAGATGTTGACGGATGCGGGAGTGGATGTCATCTTCTTCGATGTCACAAACGCGCTTACCTACGACGAAAACCTCCTCGCCGTGTGCAAGGTCTTCACCGAAATCCGAAAGACGGGGCGAACCACTCCCCAGATAGCCTTCCTCGCGAACAGTAACCACGTCCCAACGGTTCAGCATCTGTACGATACTTTCTACGCGAAGGGACTCTACTCCGACCTCTGGTTCAGATGGAAGGGAAAGCCAATTTTACTCTCCCCCCCGGAAGGTCTATCACCGGAGGTGAGCGCCTTCTTCACATTGCGTCACTCTTGGGCATGGACAGACCCGAACGGCTGGTTTAAGGATGGAAAAGACAAGTGGCCCTGGATAGACAACCATCCCCAAAATCCGGGCTGGCACACAGACCGCCAGAAGCCGGAACAGATAAGCGTCAGCGTAGCGCAACACCCTATCTCCTACATAGGGCGCAGTTTCCATGATGGTAAGGAGCCTGCACAACCGACTCCCGACGTAGGAATCTGTTTTGAAGAGCAGTGGAAACGGGCGCTCGCCGTCAACCCTGAGTTGGTTTTTGTCACGGGGTGGAACGAATGGATAGCCATGCGGTTCGTCAATGAGGGGACAGAACACGTCGATTCGTTTCTGGGTAAGCCTATCAAAGAGGGCGGATCGTACTTCGTCGACCAGTTTGACCAAGAGTTTAGCCGTGATATTGAGCCGATGCGCGGCGGGCATGGCGACAACTACTACTATCAGTTCATCGCGAATATCCGACGCTACAAAGGAGTGCGCCCCCTCCCAAAAGCCTCCGCGCCCAAGTCTATTAAAATCGCGCAGAGTTTTCGCCAATGGAGCGACGTGAAGCCTCTCTACCTTGACGATATTGGGGATACCGTTCACCGTAACGCGCCAATGTGGGGCGGAACGGGAACGTATGTCAATACTTCCGGACGAAACGATTTTGACGCGATGAAAGTCAGCCGCGACGACCATAACCTCTACTTCTATGTGAAGACGGTAGAGCCTATCACCGCGCCCGCTGGCGAGAACTGGATGAACCTCTACCTCAACACCGATGGCAACCACAAAACGGGTTGGGAGGGGTACGACTTTGCAGTGCGGCGGGCGAAAATAGAGGGGCGGGACGTTCTGGCGTTGTGTAAGAACGCGGGGGGCTGGAGGTGGGAGGTCGTGCAGGAGGTGAAGTGCGTCGTTGCGGGTAAGGAGATGCAGTTTGCGCTCCCCCGCCACATTCTGGGGCTAGAGCCTTCACGCGGAAGCCTGCGCTTTGAGTTCAAATGGGCGGACAACGTACCCGATACAGGGAACATACTGGACTTTATAGATAAGGGCGATGTGGCTCCGAACGGGCGATTCAACTACCGTTTTGAGGAGTGAGGCGACTCGGTTTGAGGCAAGCCTCTTTTCGCCCCTTTGCAATCTTTTACCCCTCTCCAACCTCTCCCCGAAACGGAGAGAGGTTGGAGAGGGGCGGACATTCCCCGCATCGGGGAGAGGTTACGCTAAAAACCAAAGGAGGAGTTTTTGCGCTACGAGGACAACAGTAGGGAAAAGGAGGGCAGAAGATGAAACCCTACGCGCTCAAGTCTGGCGAAGGTCGGACGTATCGGTTTGGAATCGACTTTACGGTGAAGGCGGGCGAACTGCTACCGGGGCGCGGAGCCGCCTTCACCCAGTACACCACTCGGAAGGGAGAGGCGCCGCCCGACCACACCCACCCTACAGAAGACGAGATGTTCTACGTACTGAGCGGCGACCTTGAGTTTCACTGCGGAGGCGAGTCATTCGAGGTCGGAAGCGGGGGGTTCGTCTATCTACCGCAAGGTATTGAGCATGGCTACACGATTCTTAGCGACGGAGACGTTCGACTTATCGCCGTTACGTTTCCAACACAGATTACAGAAGGAGAGGGGTGGGGAGGGTTCATAGCCGACCTCGAAATTGAGGGCGAGTTAATCTCTGAACCCTAGCCCTAACCCCCTACTCTTTCGCCTCCATCTCCTCAAGGGTCTTCCGCATCGCCGCCATAAGGCGCGGGGTGTAGGCTTCGATACGCGCAAAGTTCTGGCGTATCTCCTCAAAGGCGGTCTCGCCGGGCTTCACGGGATGCTGTACCTCATACGTCACGGCGAGGGCTTCGCGGAGCGACGGCGAGCCGATTTTGTGCAGGGCTTCCAGCATACGGGGTTCGTACCAGTTGTTCTCATAGCCGTGCCGCGCCTGCCACGCCCCGCCGTCCTCTATCAGCCTTTTCAGAGCCGACTTGACCGCGACACCGCTCTTCACCGCGTCCGCTAGTTCCGCAATCGCCGCTTTGTAGCGAAGCATCATCGCTATATCGGTCAGAAAACGCTTTGCGCTTCCAAACAGAAGCCCCTGCAAATCCCCCATCTGTAACTTGCGGCGCGATAGCCCATCCAGTTTCGCCGCCATAGCGCGTTGCGCCTTCGCATCCGGCGAATTGAGCAGATTCCACGCCTCCACTATCGCCGTTCCCTGCCCCTTAATAAGCCTTTCCGCAAACTTAACATACTCCTCATTCGAGAGAGGCAAGCCCTGCGCCCCTCGCGCAAAGGCGAACGTGTTCGGCAGTTGTACGCAGTGGGTCTGCGCGTTGCCCATCACCCCGCGAGGCGCGTCGCTCTTCGCGCCCTCGTAAGCGTTCGCCCCCGTAAAGTTTGTGCAAGGGAAGGAAGGCTCGCCCTCAATCCGCCCATAGTTGAAACTGATAACTTTCTCCGCGACACCCTGTTTTCGCGCATACTCTAGCCCGTTCGCCATGCCCCAAGGCTCAGGGTTCAGAGCCATCAGGCGTTGCAGGGTCTCCTCGTACTCAGCGGGCTTGCCAAGGTCAAGTTTACCCTTCTCATACAGCCTGCCCCACCCGCGCCAACCCGCGTGCATCCAGTAGAGCAGTTCGATACCGGGACGAACGCGGTTCAACATCTTTCTGTGTTCGCCTAAAAGGTTTACGAACTCAGCGATAGTGGAGTCTGGATAGCCGCCGGGGTCGCTGTCGATAATCGCTACGCCATCCACGTTCTTGAGCGGTTGCACCAGTTTTTCGCGCCACGCTATCATCTTCTGCATAGCCACGGGGTCGGCGGGGTTCACGAGGTCTTCACAGTAGTAGTAGTGACGCTTCTGAAACATCGCTTTCCGCGCCTCCGCCTGTCGCGCTACGATGTTCGGGCATATCACGATATAGACTCGCATACCCTGCTCGTTGTGGAGCATATCAATCACCTTGCTCAGCTTTTCAAGGTTCGCTTTGTCGCTAGGCATAAGCGGCTCTGGAACCGTCTCCAGCATGGGCCACATCAGAATCGTATTAAACCCAAGGGCTTTCAAGCCCGTCGTATATCCGCGCCAATCCTCAAGCGTCCATGTTCGCGCCGCGTAGGGACGCTTATAGGGCCAGTGCTGGTGTACATACATACCTATCATTTTGGGGGATCCTCCTTGCGCTAGCGCCACTGCGCTACACAGCCAAAGTAACGCTACTCCAACCCAACCCGTAACTCTCTTCATTATCGCTCAACCTCCTATTTGCGCTTTTGTAGATACCTTTAGTTTCCGGTAAAAGTATGTAGACAAACTACGTGTTACGACATCAGGCAACTTGTGAGGTAGAGTTAAGTCGCTAAAACAAACCGCCTCAAGGAGCGCCTGATGTCCTCTCTAGTCTACC
>CAIJLM010000702.1 GCA_903821495.1 uncultured Chthonomonas sp.
CGCGACTTGCGATAGATGAACCCGCCGCCTTGCGATACGCCGCCGAAAGCCTACCCGCGCTCGTGGTGACACGGCAGGAACTGGATAGAGCCGCCTACCTTGAGGAAGCGAAACGACGGCTTGAAGAGACAGGTGAACTCATGGAAGGGATAGACATCACGCCAGAAAAAGAGAGTTTTACGGTGTCCTTCGCGAAAGAGGAGTAGTAGCGGCATTGGAAAAGTGTGTGTTTTTTACACGAATCCTTACCGCCCCCCTAGCCGCCTTGACGTAGCAACGCCCCGTATCAGCCAACCTAGAGGCAAAAGCGGGGCGTTTAACTCTGCCTTCTAATTATTCTTTTTGCGTTTCGGGCTCAACCAGTAGTTGACATAGAGAAAGACGACCAGCGCGATGAGGATGTTTGTAGGAACGAGATACCCCAATGCCGGCGGGTACAAGGCGCAAAGAAGTGAGTAACCGCCTCCGGTCAGTATCAAGAACGCGATACGCCACGCAAAATAAGGGTCATCGTCAGTCTTAGGGACTTGCTCGAACCCGGAGTTCGTTTTCTCCTTCGCTTCGGCTTCGCGTTGCAATCTCTCACGCGCCTCGAAGCGCTCCTTCTCCTCAAGGTATATCCGTTCGCGTTCTTCTGGTGTTAGTTCTGGCATGATTTCACTTCACTCTTTAGCGTCTATCTTCTTGATTTTTGGTATCTTGGGAAGGCGTTGCACAAGCCATGGCTCCATCGCCTTCACGAGTCCCATTTCGGCGGCGCGTTCCTCGTGGGGCGTTTTGGGTCCTCCGCTGACGAAGGTGAAGAGTCCTGACACGAAGAGCGCTCCCACCGCCTTTAGTGTGTCTTCTTTGGCGGTATCGTCCATCTTCAGCCCCTTGACATCGAGCGCGACTTCCTCTTTGGCTACGTTCACGATTCTCATGTTGATAGTGGCGGTAGACTTGGTTTTAGGTCCCAGCCCCACCCAGATACTGCGGGAGTGGAAATCCACGCTGGCGGCGATAACCCAATTTGTTCCCAACTTCTCGCCTAGCCTTAACATCTGCGACGGCGTGGGCAGTTCCGGCTTGGCGGCGAATTCGCCCTTGTTGACCTGCTCCCATGCGGTGAGCGTCTTAACCTCTGAGGGCGTGTCAACTTTTGCTTTAGTGAGAATGGTGGTAAGAAACTCTTTTGTGGTCTTGCGAGAGCCATTTGAGCCGTTTACGAAGGCGATAGGTAGCACGGCGGCGGTCTCTACCTTCACGTCGCTGGCAGTCGCGTCATCGTTCTTATTTATCTTTTGGGCTTGACTAAGGGTAGGCAGAGCGAGAGTTAGCGCGAGTGCTACTGTGATGAGTTTCATGTTGTTTCGTTTCCTTAGTGCGATGCGGTTTAACGCTATTACAAACTCCGCAGGTTCCGCCTCCCTTGGCGCAGTGACCACAATAACGACAGTTCTTGCAGGCGCGACAAGGCGTATTTCCGTAACACGTTGCGTGTTTGTGCGCCAGCGCGGGCGTGATGGTTAGGGCGAGGCAGATGGTGGCAAGTAGTTTCATGGATGCTGGCTCCTTTAAGGCTTAACGACAAGCGATTTGTTGCTGATACTACTGGTATAGAAGGCATCGCCATCGAATATCGAGCTGAGCGTGTGAGTCCCTACGGCGAGGCTTGAGGGTATCGTATAAGCGAGCATCGTGAGGTTTATCCCATCTGTAACGGCGGTTCCAACATCCACGTTATCTATCTGGAAGCGTACCGTTCTGCCCACGAGCAGAGCGCTGTCGGTCTTGCGAATCAATTTGGCTTTGAGAGTGACTGTCGCTCCTGCTTTGCCAGATACAGATGAACCGAGTATGCCGCCCGTTGCTTGCTTGACGGTGTAAGTCGCTTTCGCGGTGGATGCCGCCTGATTCGCGTCGCCGGCGTAATCTACGGTGAGTATATGCGCCCCGACACTGTAGGTCTCGTCTACTTTGAACGCGAGTGCCGCCACGCCACTGGAGTCCGTGACAGCAGTTCCGAAGTCGTTCCCGTCAACTTTAAAGGCGAGAGTAACACCGGATAGTAACGCGCCGTCTGATTTCCGCTTGAGAGTCGTCTTGATAGTCCTTGTATCGCCAGGGCGACCGGATACAGAACCCATAGAGAGCGATGTGCTAATCTTCTTGATTGTGAGGGTTGCCGTCGCCATGTTGGAGGCGTAGAGAACATCTTGCGAGGATGCCGCGGTTATGGTGTGTTTGCCAACGCCCAAAGACAGGTAATTCGGC
>CAIJLM010000703.1 GCA_903821495.1 uncultured Chthonomonas sp.
CTCTAGTCCCATAAAAAGCTTGCCCTGCACTCCTCCGGCGATTCTGCCGCGAGTGAAGCCGAGCAGGTTTTCGCCCTCTTCTAGCAGGGTTTGTAGGTTGGAATAGGTGACGGCTTGTTGGGCTTTGCGCGCTTTACGTTGCGCTTCTGCGGGGTCTGTATCGGTTGTGTGCATTGTGAAAAACTTACTCCTTATTACATTTTTCGAGGGTCATTTTCAGGTACGAATTGGGATAGCGAGAGGTTTCGTTCTTTTAAGGAAACTATCCGTGGGCGAGGAGAGAGTAAGTCACGTTCTCCTCATCCACGGATAGTCAAATAACGTTTTGACCTATGCAAGAGGTCTACTCGCCTGTCTGTACAACGCTATGCGATAATCCCCTGATGCACATCGCCGGCGACATCGGTCAGGCGATAGTCGCGCCCTCCGTAGCGGTAGATGAGTTTTTTGTGATCCATTCCAAGCAAGTGAAGCATGGTGGCATGGAGGTCGTGGAGGTGCATTTTGTTTTCAACGGCGTAGTAGCCGTAGTCGTCGGTGGCTCCGTAGGTGAAACCGGGCTTCACGCCGCCCCCCGCCATCCACATTGTATAGCCGTGCGGATTGTGGTCGCGCCCATCGGTTCCCTGCGCGACGGGCGTGCGCCCGAACTCTCCGCCCCATAGCACGAGCGTGTCTTTCAGTAGCCCCCGCGCCTTCAAATCCTTGAGTAGTCCCGCAATGGGCTTATCCACCTCTTTGGCGTTGTTGGTGTGTCCGTTTTTAAGGTCGCCATGCTGGTCCCACTTGTAGCTGTGCGTCACCTGAACGAAGCGGACTCCTTTTTCGCAGAAACGACGCGCTAGTAGACACTGCCGCCCGAAGTTATCCGTAGGGTTCTCGTCTATCCCATACATATCGCGGGTCGCTTTGCTCTCGCCAGAGATGTCCATAACCTCCGGCGCGACGCTCTGCATACGAAAGGCTAGTTCGAGGGCTTGAACGCGCCCCTCTAGTTGCGGGTCGATACCGAAGTGCTGAATCTGCTCCTTGTTCATGGACTGAATAAGGTCGAGTTCACTGCGCTGTAGGTCTACGGGAGTTTCGGGGTTGTTGATATAGGAGATGGCGGCGCGGGAGGCGGGGATGCTTGCGTTCCCGATAGGAGTCCCTTGATAGGAGGCGGGAAGGAACGCGCTAGACCAGTTCTGCACGCCGCCGTGCCCTAGCGTAGGGCAGATAGTGATGAAGCCGGGCAGGTTCTGGTTCTCGCTACCCAACCCGTAAGTCACCCACGACCCCATACTTGGGCGTATAAACCTATCCGACCCTGTGCTGAGTTGCAGGAGAGCGCCGCCGTGCGCGGTGTTGTCGCCATAGATGGAGCGTAGCATACAGAGGTCGTCCACGCACCCGCCGACGTGCGGGAAGAGGTCGCTTACCTCAATGCCGCTCTGCCCGTACTTTTTGAACTCCCAGGGGGATTTGAGCAGGTTGCCAGTCGCTGCAAACTGTATACGGGGCTTTGAGAAGGGGTAGGGCTTGCCGTTATCGCGGGTGAGCAGGGGCTTGGGGTCGAAGGTGTCTACCTGCGAAGGTCCGCCGTGCATAAAAATAAAGATGACTCGCTTGGCGCGGGGCGCGAAGTGCGGGGCGCGGGGGAAAAGCGGGTTCGTAGACTTCTTCTCCGCCTCGGCTTGCTCTCCCATCATCGCGGCGAACGCGAGCATACCAAAACCTACGCCGCAGTCGCGGAGCATATCGCGGCGGGTGGTCGGTTGGTTGAAGTGCGGTTTATGGTTCATTTTGGTTGGTATCCTCTAACCCCTCCCTGTCCTGCGGACATCCCTCCCCTGAGCGGAGAGGGACGGACTGAAAGGCGGTTCCGTTGTTTCAAAGCGGCGCTCTGCTGATTACGCCCCCTAACCCCAGCCCTTTCCCCCGCTTGATGCAGGAGTAGGGGAGCAGGTTGCGCGAGGCTGTAATGCTGGCTCTAGTTCTTACAGGTATTTTTTCCATTCACTCAGTCCTGCGATTATCGCTTCGTTAAGCCATTTGTCGTAGCGCTTCAGGACGTTTTCGGGCAGTTCGCCATCCCCAAATTGAAAAGTAGGAACCGTAACATATACAGGGTTACTTATAGATTGGATTTTAAGACTGTACTCTGGCTTCACTAATACCCTGCTTCCATCCAACAGAATTATTGAGATTTCTATCGTGAAAGTACGATTCTGAAGCGGAGTCTCAAACGCCATACGAACCCACCTATAGTGAAGGTCGCCCTGTTCACCATAGGTATTAGAGAACTTCCAACTTTCGAGTTTCTGCGCTTCTAGCATTTCTTGCGTTTCAGCGAACTTTCTTCTGGTAAGTGCTATTAAAAGCCGAACCGCCTCCTCTGTATTGCTTCTCATAACAGGCAGGGTTCGGGCATACTCCCCAATAGCAGATACTGTATCCGCAATACTTGGCTTCCCCATCTCCTCCATCAGCGCTAACGCCTTCCCCAACTCTCGACTCTGATTAGAGGCGAACAACTCCGCAAGCGGCGCTAAGTCCCCCGCATCCGCCGCCTCCAAAGCGTCAAGGTAGGGTATGCGCTGGTCGCGGTCAATAGTAAGCGGAAACCAATTATCCCTCATGAAAATCAGGGAGGCTAGAGTTCGCGCCACGCGCCCATTCCCATCCTGAAACGGGTGTATCTGCGTAAAGCGATGGTGCAACCACGCCGCCTCGATTTCGGGCGGAACCTGCTCCTCTACATGGCGCAGGTGCAACTCTATCAGTCTGTCCATCTCGGACTGAACCTGTTCAGGCGGACAGTAGTTATGGACACTTCCATCCTCTCTGGAGGGATTGTTAGGGTATTTTTTCCACTCGCCCCGCAGTAGCGTGACCTTCTGGAGATTGCCGAACTGGTCGTAAGCGTCGCACATCTGTTGGTGACGCGTCAGGGCTTGGTGCAACTCCTTAATATAACTCGTAGAAAGCGGGCGTTGCTGAGATATGAAAATATGCAAACCTTCCAGCGTCGCCTGATGGTCGCGCAAAAGGCGAATAATCTCTTCTGGCGACTTATGAGTCGTTCCGTGCGGAATATAACTCGCCTCTAGTCCTTTCTCAACCAGCATTTGTGTCACGCCCCTATCAATATGGTAGAGGTTCTCAATAATGCCCGTCTCGATAGACCACTGCCGCGCCTGTTCTTTGGTGAACTTTTCGAGGGCTTTCGTGCCTTGCAGTCGCTCCCGGTGTTCGCGCCAAGCGTCTTTAAGCCCCGCCAACTCCGTAGAGGCGAGATCTTCCCATCCCGTACTCAAGTCTTGAATTGGCTCCCAAATTTCCATACGCCTCCGCCTCTCCCAACACACGCTACCCCATTTCACCCAACGCGCCAACCTTCCTGGCAGGTCTTTCTCCCGAATCGGGAGAAGGATGTCCGCAGATACTGTGTTGTCAAGGGCGCGACGAAATAAAATTCGGGTCAAACGGAATCCTGTTTTTGAGGATGCCA
>CAIJLM010000704.1 GCA_903821495.1 uncultured Chthonomonas sp.
AGAGTAAGCGATACTCTCGCGATAGGGAGCCACACGCTCACCGCCGCCTTCGCAGGAGATACCGACTACGCCTCTTCCAGCGCGACAGGGACTCTCACCACGCTTGCAACGAACACCACGCTCTCTAGCGTCAGCCTCTCTGGAACTATCGGGCAGACGCAGGGTCTCAAAGTCCGCCTCAAGCGAACCTCCGACCTAGACGGCGTTGTCGGTAAAACCGTCTCGTTCTCGGTGGATGGAAGCGTGGTTGGAACGGCGACCACGGACTCGAACGGCTACGCGACCTACGGGTACGCGATACCGGAACTCTCTGCGGGTTCGCACACCGTGGCGGCGACTTTTGACGGAACGAGCCAGTACGCGGCTTCCAGTAGTTCGGGAACGCTGACGGTTGCGAAGTCGAACACGAAGCTACCTACCGACCAGATAACCGGGTCGCAGAGTAGCAGTGTGAACCTGATAGCCCTCTTGAAACGCTGTACAGATGGAAGTCACCTTGCGGGGCGAACCGTGACCTTCAAGGTGGACGGCGTGATAGTGGGCACGGCGACAACCGACGGGAGCGGGGTTGCCACTTTCAACTACACGCTAATAAACCTGACGGTAGGAAAGCACAAGATAGTCACTTCGTTCGCAGGAGACGCTTTCGACAACTCCTGCACGGGCGGCGCTGACCTCATCGTTATAGACTCGCCTTAGGCTAACCCCGAACCGTTCGCTACGAAACTGACATCCCCCTGCGCCGTAATGCACAGGGGGATGTTTTTCGTCCGCGACCTCTAAAACCTCCCCTCGCCTATAGGTCAACCTCTCTCCGTTTCGGGGAGAGGTTGATGAAGAGACCCACATCTTTGCGAGAATCGCCCTTCTTTTACAAAATAATGAAGCGATTCGGGGGTAAAATACGTAGAGTATATCAATGAAAACAGTTTTAGTAAGGAGTAACCCTGTGAGAAGACCTATCAAACTTGTCGCAACTCTCGCTATTGTAGGCGTTGCGGGGGCATTGAGTTGGAGTAGCCTTCACAGCGCGGCGCTTGCGGAGGCGCGAATCGGCAAGGAGGCGCCCTATAAATCACGCGCTAAAGGTTCCGTCAACTACAACAGGCACATAGCGCCTATTCTCGCTAAAAACTGCGCCGCCTGCCACCATGAGGGCGAGGTCGCGCCCTTTGCGCTTATGGACTACAAAGACGCGAAAAAACGCGCCAAACAGCTCGCCCTCGTCACCCAGAGCGGCTTTATGCCCCCCTGGAAAGCGGAACACGGCTTCGGAGAGTTTAGCGGCGAAATGCGCCTCACCGAAGACGAGAAGGGGCTACTCAAGCAGTGGGCGGAGGATGGAACTCCCGAAGGTAACGCCGCCGATAAGCCTGTCGCGCCGACCTTCCCCAAAGGCTGGACAGTGGGAGCCCCCGACCTCGTAGCCGAGATGCCCGAAGCCTACGCGCTCGCCGCAAGCGGCAGAGACGAGTATCGCTGTTTCGTCATTCCCACCAACTACAGCGAAGACCGCTATATCCGAAGCGTAGAGGTGAAGCCCGGAAACCGCAACATCGTTCACCATGTTATCGCGTACCTTGATACCACAGGCGAAGGGCGCAGAAAAGACGTGGCTGACCCCGCTCCCGGTTACTCCTCCTTCGGCGGTCCCGGATTTGCGCCATCGGGCGTGATAGCGGGCTGGGCTCCCGGCAATCAGCCCTACTCTCTGCCGGAGGGTATAGGCATACTGCTTCCTAAAGGCGCGGACATCATAATGGAAGTCCACTACCATAAGAGCGGAAAAGCCGAAAAAGACCAGACCAAAATCGGACTAGCCTTCCAGAAAACGCCCGTAGATAAGCGCGTGCGTAGCGCCGCTGTCCTGAACCCGTTCCTAAACATCCCCGCAGGTAGAAGCGACTACCCTGTTGAAGCGAGTGTCACCCTGCCCGGAAACGCTCACATTCTTAGCGCGACCCCCCATATGCACCTACTGGGCAAAGAGATGACCGTCACGGCGATAACGCCGGAGGGCGCTACGCTTCCCCTCGTCCGTATTCCTAAATGGGACTTCAACTGGCAGATAAGCTATAACTTCAAAGAGGCTCTCGCCGTGCCTAAGGGAACAAAACTGCACCTGCTGGCGAAATACGACAACACGACTAGCAACCCGCACAACCCAAGCAGTCCGCCTCGTAATGTACACTGGGGCGAGCAGACCACCGACGAGATGTGTATCGCCTTTGTTTCGTACCTTGTGGATGACGAACACCTGCTACAGGGAATCGAGCCGCAAGGCTATCCCGACTTCGGAAATGGGGGGCGTAGGCGGCATTAGGCGCGGTGAATCCCCTTGTTATGAACGCGAAGCGGCGCTACTTTATAAAAGTAGCGCCGTTCCTTTCGTCTCTGGGGTATTATCTTTTGCGTATCTCGTATTCTGTCCCGCGTTTAGAAGCGGAAAGGATTTTCAATGACGAATGAAGAGCGTTCGCTCGACCTACAAACCGAACAGGCGATTGTTCAAAAGGTGATAAAGCGCCTTGTGCCGTTTCTCGCCCTCCTCTACGCTTTCAACATTCTGGATAGGGGCAACGTCACTATCGCCGCCCTCCAGATGAAGCAGGCGCTGAACTTTAGCGACAAGGTGTACGGACTGGGCGTGGGCATCTTCTTTATCGGCTACTTTCTGTTCGAGGTTCCGAGCAACCTTATTATGGAAAAGGTGGGGGCGCGGCGCTGGATAGCCCGCATTATGATTACATGGGGAGCCATATCCGCCTCTTTGATGTTCATTAAAACCCCGATGAGTTTCTACGTTCTGCGCTTTCTTTTGGGAATAGCGGAGGCGGGCTTCTATCCCGGTATCATCCTCTACCTCACCTATTTCATTCCCATGACCTCCCGTGCGCGGGTCATTTCGCGCTTTCTCTCTGTCACCGCAGTGGTTGGGCTGATAGGCGCTCCACTCGGCGGGCTGTTGCTCAAAATGAACGGAATGATGGGGCTACAAGGCTGGCAGTGGCTCTTTTTGATGGAGGGGATTCCCTCCTTCATACTCGGTTTCGGCGTACTGATATGGTTGCCGAATATGCCCTCCAACGCCAAATGGCTTGCAGAGGACGAGGTTGCATGGCTAGAGGCGCGGCACCTGCAAGAGGAGCAGAACAGTCTGCGCGTGCGGCATCTTTCGCCCCGCGTATTCCTTAGCGACCCGCGTGTCGTTATCATCTGTCTTATCTTTATTATCTCCTCTACAGGCGGCAATGGAATAGGCTCGTTTGTACCGCAGATGCTAAAAGCCCGCGCCGCAGGGATGTGGTCAGATTCGTTTATCGCGACGATAACCGTCATTCCCGGCTTAATAGGCGCTATGGCGATGGTTCTGGCTTCGGCGCACTCCGACCGCACGGGCAAGCGACGACATCATATCTTTGTAGGCTACTGCTTGGGGGGATTGGCGTATCTCGGTTGCTCGTTCTTTAGCCAGTCTGCGGCGATAAGCCTCGCTTGGCTCGCTGTAAACGCGCTAGGCGAAAGAATCGCCGCTAGCTCCTACTGGGCGTTAAGCACGAACCTTCTGGGCGCGAGAGCGATTGCGGGGGGTATCGCCTTCATAAACTCGGTGGGCAACTTAGGAGGCTTCTTTGGACCTATCATTATGGCGGAGATAAAAACTCGCGATCATGGCGGCTATACGATGGGGCTCTATTTCGCTACGACCTGCTACATTATCGCGGGTAGCCTCGCCTTCCTACTACGCCACACGCCTTCGACTACACCGGCAGGGCAGGGGGATTCCAAGTAACGCTTAACCTCTCCCAACGGCGAGTTAGAAGGTGTGAGGGTTCTCCGCTGTTTCGCGGGCTATTCTCAAAAGAGTGAACAGATACCTATGAGCGACCTGACCAAACAACTTCTGAGCCTGTTCGCCGTCCTGCTTCTCATAGTGCTGAACGGGTTTTTTGTGGCGGCTGAGTTCGCGCTCGTAAGCGTACGAAAGACCCGAATCGAAGAGTTGGCGCATCAGGGCGACAGGAGAGCGCAGAGAGTGTATCGCGCCCTCTCACACCTCGACATCTATATCGCCGCCACGCAACTCGGCATCACGATGGCTTCGCTTGCGCTCGGCTCGGTGGGGGAGGCGGCGCTCACTCCGCTTCTGCAACCCCTGTTTCACTTTCTGCCCGTCGCGGGGGCGCTGTTCACGTCGCACGGAGTCGCAGTCGCTCTCGCCTTTATCACTGTGACCTCCCTTCACATCGTTTTTGGCGAACTCGCCCCTAAGAGCGTCGCGCTCCAACGCCCCGAAAATACCACAATGTGGGTCACTGCTCCCCTCGACCTCTTTATGCGCCTCTTTCGTCCGTTCATCTACGTGCTTAATACCGTTGGCAACGGAGTGGTGCGGCTCATCGGGCTACAGCCTGTCCCCGAACACGCCTCCGTTCACTCGGTGGAGGAGTTGGAACTGCTTGTACACTCCTCCCGCGAAGCCGGAATCATCGCCGAGCAGGAGGAGAGGATGGTCGCGGGGGTGTTCGATTTTGGAGATACCGTCGTTCGCAAGGTGATGACGGCGCGGCTCGATATTATCGCGGTAGAGGTCTCTACGCCCCCGGAAGAGCTGATTCGCGTTGTGATGGAGACGGGGCATTCGCGCCTACCCGTGTTTGAGGATAACCTCGATAACATACTCGGCATTATCCACGTCAAGGACGTTTTGAAAGATATGCTCGATGGCAAACTCGACTGCCCCTTGAAAGAGCTGCTTCGCCCTCCCTTCTTCGTTCCCGAAAACAAACGCGCCAGCTATCTGCTTGCAGAGATGCGACGTAGTAAATCGCAGATGGCGGTGGTGCGCGACGAGTATGGCGTGGTGAGCGGAGTCGTTACCATTGAGGACCTGCTTGAGGAGATTGTGGGCGATATTCTCGACGAATACGACGTAGAAGAGAACTTGATGACGGAGATAGACCCGCGCCTCTGGCTGGTCGATGGCGGTATGCTTTTGGAAGAACTGAACGAGCGTCTCGACCTCTCCCTGCCCACCGATGAGGCGGATACTATCGGGGGCTATCTTTTTGGGCTTTTGGGACACCAACCCGTTACGGGGGAATCGGCGGCGGCACAGGGTATCTCTTTTAGCGTGGAGGAGACGGACGGGCGGCGCGTCACCAAAGTCCGCTTGAAACTACTGGAACCCGCCGTAGATTCGGAAGCGGGGGAGTAGCCCTCACCCCCAGAATTGGGAGAAGGCTTCTCACTATCGCGCCGCCTGCTCTTGCGGCAGTTCCGCTACAGGCGCAAGCAGAGACGCGCCCTCCGCTTTGATTAGGTGCTCGAAGCGATTGATAAGCGGCTGATTCTCGCTCTCGCGGAGTTGATGGGCGAGAATAACGCTTTTGCCTAGTCGTACAAAACGTATTAGGTGCGACTCCACTATCTGCTGTCTCTCTTGGTTAGATTCGGACGAAGCCAACTTCTCCTCGGCTTGTAGCAACTCCTGCCAATCGCCCTGTTTCGCCTCGCCCATTAGCGCGGCGGCGGCGCGTTGATAGGCGCGTTGATACGTATTACCGTTCGCCTCGGCGGTTAGTCCGGGAAACCGCTCTTGTAGTCTACGCTTCGCCGATTCTCGCAGTGTTTTGAAGTTCTTAAACGCCGTTTCCGCATCCCGATACGCTGTGATGTCGCCGTAGTTATGGTCAACCATATCGCTATACGCCTTCTGCAAGCGCTCCTCGCTCTTGTCGCGCTTTAGAGTGCGCGAGAGGGCGATAAGCGCATAGCGTTGGGCGGGAGTCGCCCACTCCAACACCTTGCTGTAGGGCGTTTTGAACACCTGCGAGTCCGGCGTAGTCATAAAATGCCGCAGAAAAATGTCGGAAGTGCAGACCGGAACATCCACCGAGCGGTCATTCGCGAGCGTGTAGCAGTACGCCTCATCCATTCCTACGCGCCCATCTCGATTGAAGTCCGCCCCTGTCACTTTCCGCCCGACTCTATCGCGCCCCGTAAGCGCGGCGAAAAAGTAGGAGGTGAAGTCGCGGTACTCCGCCTCGTTCACTTCGGAGGTGCAACCCGCCGCGACGCGCTCTTTTATGGTTGCAAAGTAGCCCGCAATATCGCGGTCAACCGCGTCGTTATGGGGGTCTCCCGCCTCGAATATCAGGTTTGCAAAAGAGCCGGAGTGGCACTGCACCATCACGAGCGTAACGGGAACCTTCGCAGGAAGCCGCGCTATCTGCTTTGCGAGGTCGCGCACGGTCAGCGCCTCCTCACCCCACATATCGAAGATGTTGTTCTCGTTCGACTGCCTGTCCGAACTACCGTGCCCTGTAAAGTAGAGGAAGAGGTGAGAGCGAGTTTCGTCGCGGTTATCTTCCACAAGGCGCGAGAAGACGCGGCTCACATCGGCGGAGCGGGTTGCGCCATCCAAACGACTGCCCAGATTGGGCTTTTTGTATAGGGTGGAGTTGACCTCCACTGCATCCCGCTCTTTGAGGGCTAACCGTAAGATACGCTCTCCCGCAGGTTGATTGCGCGGGTCGGTATCGTATAGCACTGTCGGGTTGTCCGCGTTGCCATCTGCGAAGAGGGTGGTGCGCGGGGTCATGGCGGGGAGAAGGCGATTCAGATAGCGCACATTACTCTCAATGGCGCACTGGTTGTTTTCGAGGTTGGGGCCCCCGCCAACAATCACCGCCCGTAGCGGCAACGTGTCATGCGGGTCTGTGGCGCGTCCGGTGAGGGGTAGCAGGAGCAGACCGCCCGTAAGCCAGAGGGCGTGGCGGAAACCGTTTCGAGACCGTAAAGAGTTGTGCGTCGGCATAGTGAATCGCCTTTCCAAGAGAGTTCAATACTACTCAGCGCCCCTTCGGGGGAACCTAACCCCCGTCCCCTTCCCGGTGCGGGAAGGGGTGGCTCCGACAAAGACGAAGTTATGATAGGATTGGCTATTGGTATAAGTCAAAAGCCTACTGTTCTATCGCCTTTGCTATCGCATTAGCGGCAGTTACTCCCTCTTCCCGTTTCGGGAAGGGGGCTAGGGGGTTAGGTCGCATTCCATAGGGTGAGTAGTTACGAGAGTTCAATACTATACGTAACCTGAGTCGCTATCGTTCGACCCCATCCTAGTCTTCCCTGTACTACAGGGCTTCCACCCCCTTTAAATCTCCCGCTTTACAAACCCATTGGGGACTGTCCGATTTTGCATCCAAAAACCGAATAGTGATACAGCCAAACCTATAGGTCAGGTCTTTCTCCCGAATCGGGAGAAGGATGTCCGAAGGACAGGATGAGGGACGGGTTCAGGCAAGCCTCCCATATCTCATTACCCTCTCATACATACCCCCAACCCCTCCCCGCGTTGGGGAGAGATTGCATTCGGAAAAAAGAAAAAAATCCCCTGTAAGCGAAAGCCTACAGGGGAGATTTCGTTTCGCGTAAAGCGCGGAACTACTTATCGCCGACGGTGAAGGTGACGGAGGTTACGCCGCCCGCAGGAACGTTGGACGTGTCAACCGACAAGTTCGAGAACGTAGCGGCGAGTACGCCGCCATTATTCGGGTCGGGCTGAATCTGACGCGCCTGATGGAGCGTGAAGCCGTTGCCGTAGACGACATCCAGAGTAGCGGAGCGTCCCTGATTGCCAGGTCCCCAGGTGACGTATTCACTGGAACCGCCAGCGTTTTCGCCGTCGTTGGGGATGGTTCCGGTCTGGTTAGTGGGGATGGGGTTGATGATTGTTACCACACCGCCAGTGGTAGTTATGTAGACCTTCCCGCTGAAGACTGTACTCCCTATCGTCAGGGCGCGGGTATTCACGTTGCCTTGGGGAAGCGTGAGGACGATGCGAGTTCCCGCTACGGGGTCAATCGGAATAGCGAGGTTCTGAAGAAGCGCGCCCGCGTTGCTCAGGGTGATACCGGAGGTGGAGATGCTGGCGTTTGCGCTAGCGAGGTCGCCGCCGATGCCAACGCCGCCGGAGAATGTTCCGCTCAACAGGGTGCTACCTTGATTGATGATAGCGAGAGGCGAGTTGGCGGGAACGTTTGCGAAAATCGGCGTAGACGGAATAACGACCGTCTGCGTGGTGACAGCGCCCGTAACGGGGTTTGTCACCTGAAGGGTGAGCGCCTGTCCGCCCGCGACGGGGACGACAGTAGCGACGTTAGGAGCCGTCGCGTTTGATTGCGTGGTAGTTCCACGTAGTTGACCAGAGGCTCCGAGAGAGCCTTCTCCACCACCGCCACCACAGCCAGCGGTAGCGACTAAGCCTGCAAATAGCGTTGCGGCGCACGCATAAGATAGCAAACGAGACATTTGTTGCATTCTCCTTCTTCCTGTTTCAGGTTCTCATTGAGAGGTGAATCTCGCACATCGCAAAACGAATGAGATAGGTAGAGATATTCTACCTCATTATGAGTTAGGTTCGCTAGGGGTGCGACCTGCGCCAAGCGATGCATTTAAGGATTTCTTGATAGAACTCGTATTCGCTTGTCAATTGTAGATGTGAAAGACGAAATGGTTCGCCCTATAGCGGGGGAGGTTAGAAGCGTTTCCCTACAACAAGGCGTACATTTAGAACCGCTACCAGCCCGCTCGATATACCAGAGGCCCCATCATTGCTCTGGTAAACTCCAAAACTGCTCAGTCCGGTGATGGACGACCCTCCGAAGGGAGCCCCTCCGGGGTAGACATCCGCGCCTACTTGCAGTTTGACCCACTGTACAGGCTGAAAGGTCAGCCCGCCGTTTAAGTGGAGTCGAAAATTTGTGCCGCTCGTTGAGCCGCTCCGCGCCTCCCGGTAGCCCATTATGTCGCCATCTCCGTAGAGATTGCGGGCTACTTTGAAGGTCATCCCCGCTCCTGCGCCTATCTCCGTCGCTCCCGCTCCGGCTCCGCGCACGTTGGCGTAGTTGAGGCGTAAGCGATAGCCCGGCAGGGCGGGCGAGTCTTGGTCTTCCGAGTTTCGTCTAAAGTGATAGACGAGGTTGAAACTGTCTGTTTTTGGACCCGGTAGGGTTGCGCTCGTACCCGCATTGTCCGTCACGAACCCTGTGCCAGAAACATATCGGTCGTACTGTAGGCTCACGCCCTTGCGCTCGTCGCCTGTGAGTTGGTATCTCAAGCCGTAGTGTTCGTCTGCGGTGTTGAAGGTTGGGCGTATGGGGCGCGTGCGCCCTTTCGCGTCAATCTGTTGATGCCCGAACCACAGACCCAACTTCTCGTTAGCGCGAAAGCCGAGCGTCCACTCCTGCACCTCTAAATCGCGTCCGTCTTTGGTTGCGAAGTAGTAGCCGCCCTCGCCGCTCAAGCTTCTTCCGCTATCGAACTCCACCGAACTTGCGAACTGTGGCGATGCGACAGCGTGACCGCTTGAATCCATATCGTCCGAGTACTGCGTGGCGCGACGTGGCGCAAAGTATCCGCTTAGAATGGCTTTATGGCGCTCTAGCGAGGCGGCGACCTTCTGAGAAGGAGAGGGCGCGGGAGCCTCTGGAGATGACTGTGCATAGACGGCGGGAGAGACAATCATCATAATAGCGGTAATAGGTAAGCGTCGCACTGAGCGTATAGTTTCGCTTTCAAAAACAGGTTTAGATATATTATAACACACAACTACAGCGGAAGCGCCAACAAAATCAATAAAATCCGAGAATGGCGATACTCTATTTTGAGTGAAAATAAGGTTTTCAACGCTTATGGCTAGTGTCGCGAGAGATTTAACTCTCCCCGAACATACTATCGTTAAAACCATTATACCGACAAACCTAAAATGTCGCAATAGTTTTCTTTGGAGATTGACGATAATTTTGTGAATTTGTTCACATTTTATCCTCCTATATCTCAAAATGCCCGCTTGCATAGCGAAGTAGCCCCTCGATTTCTACGTCATCTCTTGACAATAAGTGTGCGAAGGAATACAATAATGGGAAGAAGTAGCAGGCGTTAGCAAAGGCTGGTGAAAACTGAGATGTACGGTATTTTGGGTGGCGGAGATAAAAAAAATACGGAGACGGAGAGAGTCCGAAATGAGCGCAAAAGATGGGCGCTAGGAGGAGGGCTGTGCGCCCTCCTCTTTGTGATGTGGCTTGGCGGAGCCGTATGGCGGGCGAGGCATCCACGCCCTGCGCCCGCCCCTCCTATCGCCATGCCAAAGCCGAAACCCAAAGGCTACCAGCCGGAGGGGATTGTGTTTCACCACTCAGAGACCCCCGGTAAAGTGGGAAAACTAATCATCAACGCCTCCCGCATCAATGAGATACACAAGACATCCCACCCTGACTGGGCGCGGGAGTTTGAATGGAAAACCTACTATATAGGCTACCATTATGTCATACTTCCAAACGGTTCGGTGGAGGCGGGGCGACCTGAACTCTGTGTGGGAAGCCATGCCAAACTGCATAATAACTGGTTGGGTATCTGCCTTGTAGGGGCTTTCTCTCGGCACGATAGGCATAAGTGGGAGCCTTCCGTCCCCACAACAGAGCAGATTGACGCGCTGGTGAAACTGAGCGTGAAGATGATACGGAAGTACGATATTCCCTTAGACCATATCAAGCGGCATAGCGACGTTTGGCAGACGTGGTGTCCGGGCGAGCGGTTCCCTTACGCGGAGGTGATGGCGCGTATCCACCTTGAACTGAGCAGACCGCCCACGCCCTAGATGGAGAACTCAAATTGTCTCGAATGGAGACCCTAAACCACTACCTCTTTCTCTATCGGCGCATGGTTGGAATGGCTGTTCGCTCTCAAATGCAGTACCGCGCTTCGTTTGCGTTGATGACGTTCGGGCAGTTCGGAATGACCGCGATAGAGTTTATGGGAGTCTGGGCGCTGTTTGCGCGGTTTGGAAACCTCAAGGGCTGGCAACTGGCGGAGGTGGCGCTGTTTTACGGAATTGTCAGCGTTTCGTTCTCTCTTGCGGAGGGGTTTGCGCGGGGATTTGACACGTTTAGCCGCCTGATTGTGACGGGAGATTTCGATAGGCTTCTGCTACGTCCCTGCTCCACCGTATTTCAGGTGGCTTGCCGCGAGGTGCAGGTGATGCGCGTAGGGCGGCTCCTACAGGGCTGCGTGGTGTTGACCTTCGCCTTCACCCACCTTACGATACACTGGACTCTCGCGAAAATACTGCTCATACTCTACACGATGTTCGCGGGGGCTTTTCTGTTTACGGGGTTACTGGTGATACAGGCGGTGGTCGCTTTCTGGACGATAGAGTCTCTGGAACTGTTTAATATCGTCACCTACGGCGGCGTTGAGACGGGGCAGTACCCGCTTACGATATACCGCCCTTGGCTGAAATGGGCGTTTACGTTCGTTGTGCCGATAGCCTGTATCAACTACCTTCCGCTGGGGCTTATCTTCGAGAAACACGACCTTTTGCAACCGCAGTGGTGGCATAGCCTTGCGCCGACAATGGGTATCGCGTTCTTCCTCGCTTCTCTCCAACTCTGGAAACTCGGCGAACAGCGCTACCTCTCCACAGGGAATTAACGGCTGCTGGCAACGGTCTCCCTACCCGCAGAATCCTTCACCTGCGGACAATAGCATTCACACCAACGGACTATTAGGGCGTATTGGGGAGGACTTCAAAGGGGGACTTATCGTTGATGATGTAAAAGTAGAAATCGCTGTCGAGCGTAAAGATACGCCTGATATTCAAAGATTCGGCGGCGGCGACAAGAGAGCCATCCGCGAAATCCATCTTTTTGTATTTTCGCATGAGGGCATAGATACGATTGGCTTCCTCTTCACTTCCAATGTGTAGAAGAATGCGTCTGTCTTCAAGGTATCCTCGCAAAACCTCCTGAGCCTGTACTCCTCGCTCCTTGTCTACCTCTCCGAGCAGATACATCGCCTCTGTAACGCAAGCCCAAGTTGTAATGAGGCGTGAGCGTAACCCTTTAAGCGCGAGTTTACATCTCTCGTGGTGACTATCCCGTTGGTTGATAAGCGCAATCATCGCGCTGGTATCGCACAGTATCATGACTGTATTATGCGCTGGGCGGAAAGTTGTCCAAAACCTTTCGCCAGATACTCTTCCGCACGTTCTGAGAGGTCGGTAGGCTCAAAACTTACTACGCCGATTCTTCCCTCGAATAAATCCGCAAGGGTCTTGCCATTCAGTTCATCCTCTGGCATCTCTTCAATCTCCACAATGCGAATATGCGTCTTTCGCGGAATGGCTTCCGAGTGGCGGATAGCCTCTTCCCAACTACCTTCAAAAAGCGTGTTTCCGAAACTCATACTACTGCCTCCATTTCGCGCTGTTATCGTTTTTTGGGGTTCTCCAAAAGGTCATAGATAAATATACCACTAAGCCGTATTAAGCGCAATAGTCGAATCTCTATAAAGCCCTTCTGTCGAGTTCTGGTAACGTTGACATCTTCACATAACCTCACCCTGCCTCTCCTAGCCCTCAACCCCTGCCCCTTCTCCCAATACTGGGAGAAGGGGTGAATGCAC
>CAIJLM010000705.1 GCA_903821495.1 uncultured Chthonomonas sp.
CCCGCGCCAATTGGCGCGGGGCTTCGTTTGCAAATCCAACTAACTTTTTGCGCCGACCTCTACAGGGGCGGTCTCCGATTCCGTGCGTTTTTTGCGCTTAAAGGGCTTGCGAAGCACTATCAGGCGATAGTCCAGCCCCGCCGCGGTAAGAGCCTTATCCCAACTATCAAAACGTCGTCGCGCCGCTGTAATGAGCGTTATGTCGTGTTCCTCCATGCTTTTGGCGTTCATATCCACGCCCTGTTCATGAAGTTCTCGGAGCTGGTCTTTAATGGTCTCTTCGTTCCACTCGCGATAGCGTCGAATCGCCGAGTAGTCTAACCCCGCAGCAGTGACCGCTCCGCGCCACGAACCAAAGTGTTTGCGCTTCGTCGCCGCCGCCGCTAACTGAGGGGCGGTGATGGTGCTGATATTGCGCCAACTCAGGTCTTCCCCGTTCGCATGAAGCTCGCGGATAGTCTCCAGAATACGCTCTTTACTCCACGATTTGTAGCGTCGAATCTCCTCGTAATCCAAACCAGCGAACTCAATTGCAGAGCGCCACGAACCAAAATAGCGGGTTGCCGCACGCAACAAGGCAACCTGCTCTTGTGCAATCGTCGCGTAGTTCAGGTCCACCTCTTCGGTGTGCATTTTCCTGATTTCTTGCGCGATTGCCTCTTTACTCCATTTTCGCAACAGATATCGTCCTTCCTAGTGTTCTCGCATCAAAGTCGCCCCGCCCCTCTCTTCCGTCCTAAAGTAATCCTAACTGGGTAGGGGCGCAATGATTACTTTTAAGTATACCTCAAAGAGAGCGTCCTATCGCCTCCGCTACGGGTTTTAATTCCCTCATTAGTTGCGTGAAGTTCTCGCAGGTGAGAGACTGCGCCCCGTCTTTAATCGCCTGTTCGGGGTGCGGATGCACTTCGATGATTAAGCCATCCGCGCCTACCGCTACCGCCGCCTTTGTCAGCGCCATAACGAGACTCCGCTTGCCTGTGCCTTGAGAAGGGTCTACAATAACGGGTAGATGCGTTAGTTCCTTGACCGCGGGAACGGCGGATAGATCTAAGGTGTTGCGTGTTATCGTCTCGAAGGTGCGAATACCCCGCTCGCAGAGCATAACGTTGGGGTTTCCACCGAGTAGGATATACTCCGCCGCCTGTAGCCACTCCTCGATTTTCGACGACATACCGCGCTTGAGCATTACGGGCGTTTTCACCTTACCCACTTCGCGTAGGAGGTCGTAGTTCTGCATATTGCGCGTCCCGATTTGCAGGATGTCGGCGTATTCGCAGACGAGTTCCACATTCCGCAAATCCATCACCTCGGTTATTACGCGCATATCCAGTTTGTCGCCGATGTCTTTGAGGATTTTCAAGCCCTCCACGCCAAGCCCATGAAACGAGTAGGGCGAGGTGCTAGGCTTGTAGGCTCCGCCGCGCAGTATCGTCGCTCCCGCCTCTTTACAGGCTTTCGCCGATTCCCACGTCTGCTCGTAGGTCTCTACGGTGCAGGGTCCCGCCATCATCGCTATCTGGTTTCCGCCAATCAGAACGCCTTTCACATCAATATCGGTGTTTTCGGCTCTGTAGTCTCTGCTTGCAAACTTGTAGGGTCTCAATATAGCGATTACCTGTTCGACATAGGGCAGGGATTCTAGCGACTCCATGTACCGCGCTTTGTCGGCTTCTGGAACTCCGACGGCTCCAATTACGGTGCGTTCGCTCCCATAGATGGGATGCACTCCGTAGCCCCAGTCCTGTATTCTCTTCTCCACATCCTGAATTTGCAATTCGGTGGCGTGCGCCGCCATCACAACTATCATTCAAAAACGTCCTTTCTATTCAATACCCGCGAGTTCTTCGCCCATAGAGTCCGTCAATTTTCCCCATGCGGCGATAATTTTGTCTTCTGCCGGGTCGTCATCGCTGTTTTCGATACGCCCGCGCTCGTCTAGCCATGCCACAGTGCGGCGAACGCCCTCCACCCAAGGAATGGAGTACTGGAAGCCGAGGTCTCGAATCGCGGCGGAGTTATCGAAGATACTGGGGTACTGGAAGATGTCCACGCTGATGCCTGCGGTTTTGGGCGCGAGTTTCGCTAGTAGGTCGGTGGGGATGTGAACGAGTTTTGGCGCGGGGGCGTTCATCGCCTTTGCGACTCCCTCATGGTAGCGGTTCCACGTCATCCACTCTTCTCCCGTCACGTTGTAGGCATTGCCGTAGGCTTTGGCGTTGCCCAACGCGCCTATGAAGCCACGCGCCACGTCGTCAATATGGCACGCCGCCCAGAGGCAAGAGCCGTCGCCATGCACGACAATCGGCTTGCCTTTGCGGATACGGTCTAGGTAGGTTGTTTTCCAACCGAAGGAGTGAACAATCGTTCCGCCCTCGCCATAAGTCTGCGAGGGACGCATGACGGTGGTTGCGAAGTCCCCGCTTCCGTGCGCCGCCATAAGCCTGTCTTCGATGAGGATTTTGTTCGCGCCGTAGCTTCCAATGGGGCGGCGTGGTTCGTCTTCGCAAATGGGGTAGTGTTGCGCGGGACCTCCGTAGACGCAGACGGTGCTACAGAAAACGTACTGCGCCACGCGCCCCTTGAATGCGCTTACTGAACTCTCGCCATCGGCGGGCGAGAAGCCTATCATATCAATTACCGCGTCGAAACGCTCCGCTTCCTCTATCTGCTTGATAAAGTTAGGATAGTCGCGCCTATCGCCCAGTATAAACTTCGCGCCATCGGGAAAGCGGGTCTCGCTTTTTCCGCGATTGTAGAGCGTCACGTCGTCGCCCCGCTCTAGCAACTGCTTGGTGATGGAGGTGCTGATAAGCCCGGAGCCTCCGAGAATGAGTACTTTCATGCGTGTCTGTCTCCTGTGTCTGTTTGCCTATTTTGCGGAGCGGGGATTCCCTCTCCAATTTGATATGGGTATTTTACCTGCTTCTGGTAGACCGACGACGCTTTGTGGTGAAAATCTCACGAAACGCAAATTCGGTTATTCCCGGTAGCGCTCTTGCGTGGGAAACATCAGGGCGGAAGCGCTTGATTTTGCCTACCCGCTGTGCTATGATAGTTGAAACTTAGGACTTGGAGACCTCATGTCAGACACTTTGTTTCGTCGTTTTGGAACCAGTACGGCTATTTCGCTCTTTTCTGGCGCGGGAGGCATGGACATCGGGGTGACTCAGGCGGGTTTCGATACACTGGCGCAAATTGAGATTGACCCGCACTGTTGTGATACGCTCCGATTTAACGCCACGAAAGAGCGACGAAACACGATAGTGTACGAAGGCGACATTAGGCAAATTGACCCTAAGCAGTTGATGCTTGACCTACTTCTGGATGAAGGGGAACTTGATTTACTATGTGGTGGAAGCCCCTGTCAATCTTTTAGTCAAATAGGTAAGCAAAAAAGTCTTGATGACGAACGGGGGTTGCTTCTGTTTGAGTTCGCCCGTTTCGCCCGTGTTCTAAAACCAAAAGTCATTTTAATGGAGCAGGTCAAAGGGCTCCTCAATGCGCCTGATAGGGAAGGTAAAAAAGGAGGCGTTTGCGAGCGACTCCTTGCGGAACTACGAGATTTAGGCTACCACTGCCGTATGCGGGTTGTAAATGCGGCGGAATACGGAGTTCCACAGTTGCGTGAGAGGGTTTTCGTCGTCGCTATGCGAGAGGGTATTGAATTTGAGTTTCCAGACCCCACTCACCGCAACCCAGAAAAAACGAGTAGTATGTTTGGTTTACCTCCCTATACCACAGTAGGCGATGTTATTTGCGGGCTTCCAGAACCCTCCCCTAAAGGTGGTTATCAACCAGAGGATTCCCATTTTGATGTGACTCCCGCTGGAGACCGCAGGAGAATGCACGGAGTGCCAGAAGGCTCTTACCTTGCTAAAGAACTACACCTTCCTATAGAACAGCGTTGCGGGCTTGCAAAAAAGGACACGACAAAGTTTAAGCGAATGCACCGGAACAAACCCGCCAACACGCTCCGATGCGGGGAGATTTTTTATCACCCGCTAGATGACCGCTACCTTACGCCACGCGAGTATATGCGGATTCACGGCTATCCAGACACCTATTACCTAATGGGCCCCATTCGAGGACGCTCAGGGCAGGTGAAGAACCTTGACCAACACAGGCAGGTCGCCAACTCCGTCCCTCCGCCATTGGCGCGAAGCATTGCGGAAAACATTATATCCTCTCTTATTCGTTTGGAAGAGTCGTTCTGTGTTCAAAAATAACGCTTCCGATGTTGAGGTGACTATTGCCTACGATTTTTGATATGTTTGGCTACCCCTTGACAAATCGAGAGGAAGAGGTTGAGGCAAGCCGCACAGCCAAACGTTGCCCTTTTAACGGCGCGATATGCGATGGCGGCGGCAACAGAAGTCAGACCAAAATAAAACTTACGCAGGAGGAACCTCTAACCGCCTACTTCAATCCTGATATCAAAGACATAATTCCGGGTATCTGCTCCATTCATGCCGCAGGGGAGTTATGGGTTGTATGCCCCCGTCGCCTTTTAGCCTTTAAGCACGG
>CAIJLM010000706.1 GCA_903821495.1 uncultured Chthonomonas sp.
GAGCCACCACAGGAAGCGGGGTCTCGCGCCGTCCCCACTCCAGACGTAGGCTCGCCTCAGCGACCTCGACCATAGAAACAGCGGGGTTGACGCTACCCATGAGATAGAGAAAGTCGCCGGATGGCTTCTGGAGGAGCGGAACATCGGTGTCGCGACGCTTCGCTTCTTTGCCCGTAGGCGGCTCGCCGGGCTTGTCTCGGTTTGGTTTCTGCGCCTTCACGCCGATAGCGTCGGTCAGAACCAATACCTCTTCGGCTGTCGCGTCGTAGAGATTGAGGCTCTCCGCTATTTTAAGAGAGGGAACTCTCCTTAAAGGGGACGATACAGAGAAGATACCACAATCCCCACTTTTTGGAGAGGTACACATTTTAACTATAGCAAGTCCCTAACATGGAGAGGGATAGAACACGGGCGCAAATACTCACAAAATACTTAGGCTCGCCCCCTCTTGTTTTGCGTCAAATGGGCGATAATTTATTTGCCTGAAAAGTGTGGGTGCGCTATAGAGGGCAATTGAACTTCCGAGTAAAATCGGCGGTTCTTCATCGAGCGAGGCTACATAAGATGTACGACGAAGATACCAAGCTCAAAATCGTGCGATTGCTTGAGCCGAGCCTCTGCTACTCCTGCGTGTTTGCGAAAATGGCGCAAGTTAGTATGGAAGACGGTTCATCCAGACGAATGCTTCACTGCAAACGCCTCGATTGTGACAACTGGCAAACCGAGGAGGTCTCAGAAACCCCTCGCACACTATGGGAAGAAAACGACGCTTTATAGCGGAAATTCTGTAGACGTGAAAGCGGAGAGGGCTAATTAGCCCTCTCCGCTTTGTTTATTTATGGGGCGCGCCTACAGACTACCCTCAGCATCCTGTGACCCCGCGCTAAGTTTGAAGAACGCGGCTTCCGCAGGGCAGTTGAAGCGATAGGGGCGGCGCGTTACGCCAATACCGCGACTCACATAGAGGCGCGATTCGCCCTTCTGATACCATCCTGCGACATACGGCGAGCCTAACTTCACCCAGCAGACCAGTTTCGGAGAGGGAAAGGGAACCGCGACCTGCGCTCCGTGCGTATGCCCGGAAAAAACTACGATTTTACGGCTTTCGATATGCTTAAAGAGGACGGGATTGTGCGTCATCACGAGGCTAGTTCTATCGGAGGGAAGAGCGGCGAGGGCTTGATTGACGTGCGGAGTTCCGGCGCGATAGTCGTCTATCCCCGCCAGCCAGAGTCCGTTTTCTAACTGATGACTCTCGTTCAAAAGCGGGTGTACGTCGCACTTTTCGAGAAGGCGCGTGGAGGTGACAATGCCCCGATAGTGGTCGTGGTTGCCGAGAACAGCGAATTTCCCTAAAGGAGCCTGCATTGCGGAGAGAATGCGTTGAATACGCGCGGGGCTATCCGTGTCAGTGGTTCTGCGGTCGATATAGTCGCCAGTGAGCAGTATCAGGTCGGGGCGCGCCGCTTCCACTTGGCGCAAAACCTCCTCATGCACGGGGTCTATATTGGCGTAGCCAGCGTGAAAATCTGTGAGGTGCGCCACGATAGTCCCGTTTGCAGACTTTTCCAGTCCTAGCATGGGGATTTCGTGTTGCGTCGCCTCGAATTCGTAGGGGTATCTTTGCCCCGTATCAAAACGCAAAATATCGCGTCCCACACTCTGCCTCTCCGTGGCGTTAATCCGGTTAAACCACTTTCGCTCTAGCATTTACCAACGCGCTATTGTACCGCAACTAAGGGCGCTATCTACCGATAAATACACGAGGATTCCTCTAAAAATGTACCTCTGTCGAGGTGCGGTCTAGGCGGTCTTTCGCGTCTTTGTGTTCGGGCGTGTCTCCTGCCGCTTTGCCGGACGCATCCATCCACTTCTCCCGCGCTCCGTTCACATCGCCCTTATCGTAGAGCGCGTCGCCATCCGCGATAAGCTGTTTCGCTTCGTCGCGATAGCGCTGATACACCTGCTCGGAAGAGAGCGACGCGGACATAGGCGAGGCTTCCGGCAACTTATCCGGGACGCTCGAATCCTTGCCGTTCGTTTGGGCGCGCTCCGTTTTCGCTTCGTCCTTTAGCCCCTGTCTATCTAGCGCATTAGCGCGTCCGTTTCGGGCGATGTCTAAAAGGCTCTCTGGCGCGATAGCGAGCGCTTTCTCGTAAAATGTCTGCGCCTCTTTCCAACTCTGCACGCCCGCCGCCTTCTGTCCCAACTGGATATAGGTCGCGGAGAGGCTATAGTCTATCTGTTCACGCTTGCCACGATCTTTGTCGGCGCTCTTCGCCTCTTCAAAATAGCCCCGCGCCTTCTCGTAGTCCTTGCTGTCGTAGGCGGCTTTGCCTTTGGTCATCATCTCCACAATGACTTGAGAACTCACGGAGGTCTGGTACTTCTCGAAACTCTTCATAAAGGCGAGAGCGCCAAAACCCAGCCCGCCCCCAATCACCACAGCGACGGTCAACGCCATTAAGAATCGCTTTGCGCCTTCGGGGAGGGTAACAGGTTCGCGATGCGGGCGCGTATAGAGCGGAATTCCGTGCGCCTGTAGCAGTTGTTGAATCTGTTGGGGGGTCATCTGCGCCTGTTGAGGGGGCGACTGCAGCTGCGTAGGCGGAGGCTGTTGCCCGCTCCACGACCAAGGTTGACCGTTCAGGTCTTGCGGTTGGGGCGACATTGGCGCGGGAAGCGGCTGAAAGACAATACCGCCGTTTTGAATCGCGCCCGTATTCTGGTTGTAGTTCGAGCCTTGTTGCATCCCGGCAGGCATAGAGGGAACCTGCGGCGCAGACTGGTAGTTTTGAGGCGGGGGCATATACCCGCCCGTCGTGTTTCCCATTGGCGACTGTTGATAGCCCATCTGAGATGCGCCGCTCAAGAGCATGGGAGGGACTTCCGACGCATTCCGCAAGTCCAGTTTCATCTGTTCGGCGGAGTACGGGCGCTCTAGCGGACTTTTCGCGAGGGCGCGGCGGACAACCTGCTCAATCCCGACAGGAACGCCCGGCATGGGCGGCACAGGTTGATTCATTATCGCGTAGGTTATGCCAATCACGCTATCGCCCACAAACGGCTTCCGCCCTGTGAACATCTCGTAGAGCAGAACGCCCATCGAAAAGAGGTCGGAGCGGTGGTCGATGTTACGCCCCTCAATCTGCTCTGGCGACATATAACTCGGCGTTCCGAATATCTGTCCGTTGCTAGTTAGAGAAGGCTCTTCCGTAAGGCGAGCGATACCAAAATCGGTGAGTTTGACCCTGTTTCCGGGAAGCAGGTGGATGTTGTCGGGCTTTACGTCGCGGTGGATAACGCTGTGCTGGTGGGCGTAGAAGAGCGCGTCGAGGAGTTGATAGGCGACATCAAGCGCATCCTTGAGCGAGAGCGCTCCCTGCGCGGAGAGACGGTCTCGGAGGGACTGCCCTTCGAGGTACTCCATCGCTATAAAATACCTGCCCTCGTCCTCGCCAAAGTCGTAGATGGAGACGATATTGGGGTGCGCGAGCCGCCCTGCGGAGCGGGCTTCGCGCTGAAACCGTTCAATGCGTTCGCGGCGCGCCTGCCCCGTGAGTCCCGCAGTTAGGTTCAACTCTTTCAGGGCGATACGGCGATTCAGAGACGTGTCTAGCGCCTCGTAGACAATATCGTTGCTACGAGCAATCTCGCGCACTATTTGATATTTGCCTTTGAAAACGTCTACCACACGCTTTTAACCTCACCCCGCGTACTCCCGCAGTTCCCGCACCGAAATCACGAAAACGGTGATATTATCGCGTCCGCCGCGCCCGTTGGCGAGTTCAATAAACTGCCGCGCCGCTTCCGAAGGCGAGTAGTTCCCCGCTATATTGAGTATCTCAGCGTCGCTAAGATAAGCCGTCAGCCCATCCGAACACAGTACCCAGAGGTCGCCAACCTGCGTCGCCTCTTCAAAGAAGTCGGGATGCACTACGCCGGGCGCGCCGATAGAGCGGGTGATTACGTTGCGAAAAGGAGAGACCTCCGCGTCCTCGCGGCTCATCATGCCAGCGCGAACCTGCTCTTCCACCCACGAGTGGTCGAGAGTCACCTGTCGAATGGCTCCATTACGTATCAGATACGCTCTGCTATCGCCTAATTGCGCCAAGTGGACGCGATTTTCTATGAATACCGCGCAAGTAAGGGTGGAACCCATGCCGTGCCGCTCTAGCATCATCTGAGCCAGCGCGGTCACTTTATCGTTGGTAGCGGTAACAGCGTCGTAGAGCGCGGATTCAACGTCGTAGGCGGGGCTTTCGTAGTAGTAGGCGATGAGGTTCTTCATGGTCATCTCGCTTGCGATTTGCCCCGCTTGCGCCCCCCCCACCCCGTCGCCAACCGCAAACAGACTCCCTCGCGCCGCCAACACCGCAGGCTCTTCCGGCTCGTAGAAGTCGAATTTGTCTTCGTTGTTATCTCGAACCTGCCCCATGTCCGTTTTCGCGGCGTACTTCAGCGATGGAACGATAGTCGGCTGGCGCTGTTCGTACTGTCGCCAGCCGCGCACCAACTCCTCCCTATCGAACTTCGCCGTCGAATCGAGACCTGCGGAGCCGCCCCCTGCCTGATAGTCGGACATTAGGCTACGCCTCTTCTAGCGCAAGGCGGAAAATGAAGCGGTTTTTGCCGAGTTGCACCTCGTCGCCGTCGCACAGCAGAACAGGGACATTCGCCTCCATTCTCCTGCCATTCACGACGGTTCCGTTCGTGCTACCTACGTCAATGAGGTAGGTTCCTGTATCGTCATTGCGAACCACGGCGTGCCGCCCCGAAACGTAACTATCGTTGGGAAGCACGATGTCGTTGCCTACTTTACGCCCAATACTCAACGAGCCTTCCATTACGGGAATGGTGGGCGCGTCGCCATCTACACAGAACAGCGAGCCGGTAGAGCCGGGCATATGCTCCGGTAAATCGCCGCTCGGCGCAAAAGCCTCCCCAAACGGAACGTGGGGCGCAGAAGGCACCGGCGAGTGTACTTCGGGTTCTTCGCTCTTCTGCAAAATATCGCCGCCTACAGCGGAGTAGTCGTATAGCCCAGAGAGAGCGAAGTTTTGCCCCGCGATGTCCTCATACGCAGGCGGATTTTGCCGCTTCACCGCCTGAATGGTCTTCTCTTTTTTCTCAGGGGCGGGAGGAACGACGGGAGGGGGAGTGAAATCTGCATCGTCAACAGAGACATCGCCCGCCTCGGTTATCTGTAGCGCCGCCCGCCATGTCCCGAAGCGCAACTTCGCGCCGTGCCGCACCGGAGCGACTGTTCCCGCTAACACGCGGTCGTTGTCTACCTTTGTGCCGTTGCTACTGCCGAGGTCTTCCACGAAAATCAAGCCGCCCTGCACCGTCACTTTGGCGTGATTGCGAGAGACCGTAGGGTCGTTTATCGTCACGTCGGAGTTGATGCGTCCCACCGTATTCACGCCCTCGTGTAGGGGGTATTTCTGCCGCGAATCGCGCTCTATAATGTAGGCGACAACGTCGTCAGGGGCGGTCGACTCGAATACAGGAACCCCGCCAAACCTAAACCCGCAGTCGGGGCAGAAAACGTCCAGCGTCGAGGCGGAGGCGCGGCAAACGGGACACTCGAAGGAGCCTCCCATCTGAGTGCGTCCCGCGTTGGGAGCCATCAGGGTGGCATCCATCGCTTGCCCCGCAATATAGGTTCTATCGTTATTAGACATCTTCAGTCATCTCCTAAGTATCGCTTATCGTTTCCCTTGGTCAAGGTTGTAAATCGTGCCCATTATCGTCTTCTCCACGTCCGCAGAGCCTTGCTGAATAGATTGAAGCGCGAGCGTGACCTCTTGCGCTTGACCAGCGCGTCCCGCTTGCAGAAGCATGGTTCGGGTCTTCTCCAGTTCGCTCATCGCGCCCATCGCCGTCATCTGCTGGGTACGCATCCCCATCATGGTGCGTTGCAGGTTCATGGAGGCTTGCGCGATTTCGAGTTCTGTCTGCACCATCGGCTGATAGTTCGACTGAATCAGCCCTCTATCCTCCGTAAATTCGTAAAGACAGTCGTATTGTCCTTGCACGGGGCGATTATTTGCAATATCGTCGTACAAAACCTCTACTCTCGCCACGCGATACTCTCCCTGCGCGTGCTTCTCGAAGTCGAACTCCGCCAAAACCGTGCGAATAGTGCCGCGCTCTATGTCGGGAACGCTCACCTCTATGGTACGATTCGAGGTGGAGGGTTGAAGCCCGTACACCTGTCGAAAATTCACCCACTTAGAGAGGTGAAAGCGGACGCGAACGTTTTTCGCAACGATAGACATCAGTTGCTGGAGTTCCGAGCGAAACACTTCGGGAATAAGGTCAGGGCGTTGAATGTAGTAGTAGTTTCCGCCCGAACGCCGTGCAATACCCGACATTAACTCCTCGTTATAGTCGCTACCGAAGCCGAGAGCCGTTATCGAAATTCCTTTTTGCTTCTGCTCGGAGACCTGTTGCACTATCGAATTGTAGTCGCGCAGACCGGAGGTCGGCTCGCCATCGGTAAGCAGTAGCACACGGTGTACGTAGCCCTGCGCTTGCGACATCACCGTAGAGACCTGTAGGCACGCCGCCATCATGCCGTCGTAGATGTTTGTTGTGTTGCCCACGTAGAGCCTACGAATATGCTCCTTGACGAGGGGCTTATTCACCACTTTTCGGGCGGGCATAAGCACGTCTACGTTCTCTTCAAAGGCGACTATCGAGAGAATATCGTTGGGTTCCAGCATATCCACCACGTGTTCACAGGCGCGTTTGACGTACTCAAGGGGTTCGCCCTCCATACTACCGGAGCGGTCTATGGCGAGGCAGATATTCAGAGGAGCGCGTCGCCCTAACTGCTGTCCGCCCGACTTGAGGGTGACGAGAGCGTGGTTGCGGGGCGAACCCTGCCAGTAGGCGTACTTATTGCCCGACATAACGCCTACATCCAGAGTCTCCATGCTCACGCCCATCTGAGTACGCATGGGGTCTATACCCATTTGAGTGCGCCCTAAGCCCATCTGAGTCGCGCCGCCGCCCATAACAGTCGGCTGTAGCGCGGGGCTATTGCCCGGTACGATTTGCGTTCGGTCATCCATCGTTTTATTCTCTCCTCACTTTACGCTTCACAACGAAACTTGGTCTCTCCGACGATGATAACATCGCCGGGAGCGAGCGCGTGCATAGCGACACGAATGTTGTTTACAAAGGTTCCATTTGATGAGTTGTTATCATATACTACGTAAGTCCCATTCTCGAAGGCGATACGCGCATGGTTTCGGGAGGCGCGGTTATCCATCAGTAGCCCAATTTCGCACCCCATGTCTCGCCCAATCATAACTGGTTGCCCGCTCAACGCAAAGACCTTCCCCGCATACTGCCCCTCAACTATCGTGAGCCGCGAGACTACGCCGCCGCCCGCCTGCATGGTAGGCATTGGGCTTCCATAGCCCGGCGTAGGGATATTGGTCAAGGGAGCCGTCGGCGAACTGGACATACTCATGGGCGGCATATTATACGGGTTTGCGCCCATCGGAATTTCGCCTGTGGGGGCGATAGAACACTTGCAACTACCGTCCGCGCCCTTCGTCGAGCCGCAGTAGGGGCAGAGGTGCGAAGGCATCTGTACGTTCGAGACGGGGCTATTCGATTTCTTAATATCAACGGGGTCGCGCGCGAATTTTGATTGCGTCGCCTTCTCGCGAAACAGAATGCGGTGCGTTCCTACTTGAATCATGTCGCCGTCGCGAAGCAGGAGTTCTCCCGCCACTCGTTGCCCGTTGACCACTGTTCCGAGTTGCGTCCCCGCATCTATGAGGTAGTGTCGGCTCTTTTCGGCGCGAATAGCGCAGTGTTGCGCCCCCACGCTGTTATCTCCAAAGAGCGGCACGTCGGCGCGTTCGTCTCGCCCCAAGATGTTCATGGGCTTTGAGAGAATGAAGTCCTTGCCCTCGTTTTTGCCAGCGAGAACCTTCACCCAAGCCTGCTTCATCATCTCGTCTACAAGGGCGATAAATAGCCCTGCAAACGCCCCGATACAGGTTATACCGATAGCGCGGCTAGGTCCCCCCGCCTCAAACGCCGCCCCAGCGCCCATAGCGCCCTGCGTCGCCGCGCTCGCCATCGCC
>CAIJLM010000707.1 GCA_903821495.1 uncultured Chthonomonas sp.
ATTCTCGGAGACTTTCTTACCGAATCCTACTCTTTTCATAGGGTGAGTAGTTACGAAGGGGCTAGGAAATTCATGGTACGACGAACTACATTTCTTTTGCTGTATCCTCTTGTTTTGTCTTGGGCTTTGAGCGTTTCACAAATACTCGCGAACTTCCGGGTGGAAAATACTGCTACTTTGCACCGTAATTTCAATAGCGAATATCGCGGTTCACCTTGAATTCCGCGCTGACCTATACCGCAACACCGCTATCCCCAAAATGGAGAACCACAGCATACTATAAAAACGCCCCCCGACATATCCGTTGTCAGGGGGGCGGTAACTACTCAGGCTATCAAAAAAGTCTGAAACCACTCTCTGTTAGCGTGAGCCTCTAAATTATGTTATCTCGTGACGAGTTTCAAACTTATCTATGAGCAAGGCGCAGACTCTGTATTTGCGCTTTTCACCGCCCTTCACTCTCAGGTGGAGGCTCTTACTGTCCGTTTGAAAGAGTTGGAAGAGCGTCTGGGCAAAGACAGTCACAACAGTAGCGAGCCTCCTTCGAGCGACGGCCAAAAAGAAGCCCGTCTCCCTCCGCAAACCCGGCGGTCAGGCGGGGATGGACATTGCCGGCGTTCTTCCCTCCTTTACAGGAGTAGCCGTACACGATGGCTGGGTCTCATATCTGCATTATGGCTGCCGTCACGCTCTGTGCAACGCGCACCACCTGCGGGAACTGACCGCTCGTTACCACGCCCTCCTGAAAGACGGCTTTATTGCGAACCCGCCCAACCTCACCGATACGGGAGGGAAGCGGGATCGCAATAAACAGAGCAAAACCTACAACCTGCTTCGGCGTTTAGAGCAGGGAAGCGAGGAGACGTTACGGTTTATGGACGACTTCTCGGCTCCCTGCGATAACAATCTTGCCGAGCGCGATATTCGCATGATGAAAGTACAGCGGAAAGTCTCCGGTGGCTTCCGAAGTACAGAAGGAGCGGATGCCTTCTGTAGAATACGCTCCTACATCTCAACCCTACGCAAGCAGGGACACTCGGTCTTGACTGCACTACAACTACTAATCACGGGGAAACCTCTTTTCCCAACTACAGAGCCTGAGTAGTTACTATTGTAGTATACCACACTCCAATAACAAAGCGCATGGCAAATCGTTTACACCGACCCCGCCATCTCCCGCTCCGCGTCAGAGGGCGTGACCCGCGCCAGCAGTTTGTTCAGAGCGTGGAGGTAGGCGCGGGCGCTCGCCACGACAATGTCGTTGTCCGCGCCCCGCCCCGTGTAGATGTCGTTGCCGCGCCGTATGCGAATCGTCACATCCGCAAGCGCGTCTATCCCCTCCGTCACCGACTGTATGCTGAACTCAATGAGGTCGTTCTCCACGTTCACAATGCGGTTGACGGCGCGGTATATCGCGTCAACGGGTCCCGTTCCATGACACGAATCGGTGAGTTCGCGCCCCGAAGCGTCGCGAATAGTTACCGTAGCCGTCGGTAGCATTTTGTCGCCGCAAGAGACCTGAACGTGTAGCAGTTCGTAGATATGCGCTACGGCGCTCGTCTCGTCGGCGGCGATTTTCGCCAAGTCTTCGTCGTAGACCTCTTTTTTGCGGTCAGCCAGTTCGAGGAAACGGGCGTAGATTTTGTCAATCTGAGTCTCGTCGTATGCGAAGCCCAACTCCTGCAAGCGGTGCTGAAGCGCGTGCCGTCCGGAACGAGCCGACAGGATAATTTTGCTCTCGTTAATGCCCACGTCCTGCGGGTCTATAATCTCATAAGTAGTGCGCTCTTTCAGAACGCCGTCCTGATGTATCCCTGAAGAGTGCGCGAAGGCGTTCGCCCCGACTATCGCCTTATTGGGCTGTACAAAAATGCCCGTTGTCGTACTCACCATGCGGCTTGTTTTGTATATCTCCTGCGTGGTGATACCTGTCACGCAGTCGTAGATGTCTTTGCGAACGTGCATCGCCATAACCACCTCTTCCAGCGAGGTGTTGCCGGCGCGTTCGCCAATGCCGTTGATAGTACACTCTATCTGCCGCGCCCCGTTCTGCACTCCCGCCAAAGAGTTCGCAACCGCCATGCCCAAATCGTTATGGCAGTGGACGCTTATCCGCGCTTTGTCTATGTTTGGAACGTGTTCTACTACATAGCGAATCAACGCGCCGTACTCGTTGGGAGTGGTGTAGCCCGTCGTGTCGGGGATATTGATGACCGTCGCGCCCGCCTTTATCACCGCTTCGATGACCTGACAGAGATAGTCTTTGTCAGCGCGTCCCGAATCCTCCAGAAAGTACTCCACATCGCCCACATACTTGCGAGCGTGCTTCACCGCGATAACGCCCCGCTCCATCGCCTGTTCGCGGGTCATGCGGAGTTTGTGTTGCAGGTGGCTATCCGATACGCCTAGCCCGGTGTGAATACGCGGGTTCACCGCATCTTTCAGCGCCTCCGCCGCAACGTCAATGTCTTTCGGAACGGCGCGAGTGAGACCGCAAACGGTGCAGTTTTTAATCATTTGACTAATGCGCTGAACCGCTTGAAAATCGCCCGGCGAGGAGATAGGGAAACCCGCCTCAATCACATCCACGCCGAGCCGTTCGAGTTGCCGTGCGATTTCGATTTTCTCGTCTACGTTCATAGACGCTCCGGGCGACTGCTCTCCGTCGCGCAGTGTGGTATCAAAGATGTAGATTCGGTTTGCCATAGTGTCTCCTAAACGGGTTCGCCGTTAGTTATTTGCCATACC
>CAIJLM010000708.1 GCA_903821495.1 uncultured Chthonomonas sp.
GAGTTGTCGCCATAAAGGGGGATAGTGGCGACACTGTCCCCCTTGTGGGCAATCATGTCTGCGCCCTGACCAGCTATCTTGCTCTTCACTCCGATCGTCTGCACTCAAGAGACGAAATTATCACTCTGTTCTGGCCCGATGAGGATACAGATATATCTCGGTCACGGTTACGGCAAGCGTTATACAACCTCCGCCAACAGATTACGCTGGCTTCAGGCGATAGCGCTGACATTCTCGCCACCTCAAGAACCACTATTGGCTTTCCCTCAAACAGCATAGAGACTGATGTCGCTCTCTTCGAGGCGGCGAGCGAGAGAGCCTTCCTGAGCGTTGGTTCAGAAGAACACTTGAGTTTGCTAGAAAGAGCGGTCGCCTGCTATCACGGCGAACTCGCGCCCGGGGTCTATCTCGAATCCATCCTCTCCGTGCGGAATCGCCTCGCGGAAATGTACCTCAAACTACTGCATTTACAAACAAGGGCGTATGAACAGGGGGAGCGACTAGAAAAAGCGATAGAGTGCGCCCACCGCGCTATTGCCGTAGACCCGCTCACAGAGGAGGCGTACTGTGATTTGATGCGTCTCTACTCCGCTTCTGGGCAACACTCAGCGGCTGTGAGACAGTATCAAGAGCTACAGAGACTACTGAAAGCTGAACTGGACGAGAAACCTTCCGAAACGACTCGCACGCTATATGAAACGTTGCGGCGCGCCGGAAATACCAAACCCTCTTCTTCTTTTCGGGATGGCGTGTTAGCCCTCCCCCCTGCGCCTGCGCTTTCTGAGCCTGAATTTATCCCCTCCGCTTCCTTGGAGAACGCCGCTCCCCGTGTAATACGCTATCGTTTTATTTGGGTTGCGTTGGGCGCGATGGCGTTGCTTGCCGTTTTCTTTACGCAAGCCGCTAAACGAAATAGAAAGGTCGTCCCAGTAGCGTTCGCTCCTACCTCTACTTCCCCTCAAATACTATGGGAGAGTAGACTTCCCCTTCAACCCGGCGACGGCGACAGCGAACCAACCGCGGTAGCGGCAACCGGGAAATACGCCGTTATTACGGGCTTCGTTCAAACTGCAAAACAGGATGCCGATTTCGTAACGTGCGTCTATAACATAGAGAACGGCAAGCAGAAGTGGGAAAAACGATACAATGGGCTTGGCAACGACGTAGATAGGGCGCGTTCCGTATCATTGGATTCGCAAGATAACATATTCGTCACCGGAGAATCGGACAACGGGAAAGGCAATAACGTAACGCGCTTGAGCGGACTGGACATTGCGACTATCAGGTACGACTTCGACGGCAAGCAGTTGTGGGTGGCGCGTTACAACGGGCGAATAGATGGCGAAGACATCCCTTGTCGCGTCGTCGGTGTAAATAATGGCGGCTGTATCGTCGCGGGGCGCTCCCATGAGGGGGGCAATTCAGATGGCTCTCCGCGCTTTGCGGCGGTTCTCATCGCCTACGACGCGAATGGAAAACAGGCGTGGGAGCGTCGTATCTGCGATTCCCAAGACGTAGACTGTCGTTTTTGCGACATGGCGCTCGTTAGCGGAGGCGTGGTCGCGCTAGGGCGCGTCTGCCGCCATGCCGAAAAAGCGCTGGAGACCGAACTGTTCCTATCGCAATACGACATGAACGGAAAGATACGGTGGCGGCGGCAGGTCAGTTGCTGTCCGGGACGCGACGACCACGACGCGAAACTTGCTAACGACGAGGCGGGCAACCTACTGATTACATCTTCCTCCCATAACGCCAAAGAGAGCGACCATGGCAGCGGCGTAGATTTTTTGATTGCGAAGTACGATTCCGACGGAAACATAAAATGGATACAGGGCTACGATGGCGCGGCGCATCTGGACGATAGAGGACGCGCCATCGTAGCGACTTCCGGGGGAGGCGTTATCGTGGCGGGCGAGTCGCTGTCCGCCCCCAACAACTTGGATATAGCCGTCGCGCTTTTCAGCGCAGACGGCGCATTGCGCTGGACGCAACGTTTTGATGGCGTAGGAAACTACTCTGATTCGCCAAATTTCATTATAACTTCAAGCGATTCTATCTACATAACAGGTCTCACCAGTTCAAGACGCACCAACTACGTAGGCACTCTCGATATAGTGACGCTAAAATACGATTTCAAAGGCGTATTGCAGTGGAGAGCCGCCTACGACGGACCGCAACACAGTAAAGATTGGGGTGTCGCTCTGCTTCTGGACTCTCTCGGAAATCCGATTGTGGTCGGTCAATCCACCGCCCCTCCTGCGGGGATAACCCTCATCAAATACTCAAAATAGTCTTTGTAAATCGTAACTACTCACCCTATGAAAAGAGTAGGATTCGGTAAGAAAGTCTCCGAGAATAGAACTATGCTAACCCGTGAAGAGTTCCAATCTATCTATGAGCAAGGCTTCGAGGCTGTCTGGGCAGTTA
>CAIJLM010000709.1 GCA_903821495.1 uncultured Chthonomonas sp.
AAGGCATGAGTTGGTCGAAAAAAGGCAGTCAAACACTCGCCACGCTCAAAGTCGCAGAACTCAACGGGCAATGGAGACAACTTTTTGCCGCATAAACCCATCCCGACTTTTTGGAGAGGAACAAGTTTTTTGTATTTTTTGCAAATAAGGCGATAAAGGACTAGGAGAAGCGCCCAAAACAGGGTAAAACACACTCCACGCCAATACTTTAGGATAAGGAACCCTGCCTCTATGAGCGATACCGCGCCTGCAAAACAACCCACGCAACGTATAACCCCCCGCGCCCTTCTCGAACTGAAGAGGCTTGGAGAGGCGCAGTTGCATCCCGACGGACGGCGCGTCGCCTTCACCGTCACGGAGGCGGATTTCGAGGAGAGCCTGTCGCGGACGCATATCTGGCTGACCGAATGGAACCCGCCGGACGCTGAGGCGGAGGGGGAGACGCCGCAAGACCCGCCCCCCGCTCCTGAAAAAAGCGGAGAGCCAGAAGAGCCGGACTGGACGCGCCAACTCACCTACTCGCATGAGGGTGAAACCGCGCCGCGCTGGTCTCCCAGTGGAGAGAGCCTCGCCTTCCTCTCCACGCGCCCCGACCCAAGCGCAACCCATGACGAAGACGACAATACGGAGGCGCAGGTCTGGATACTGCCCGCTGATGGCGGCGAGGCGCGTAAACTGACCAATGCGATGGAGGGCGTGATGGAGTTCGCGTGGTCTGCTGACAGCGAATCTATCGTCTATCTTACGCCGGAGCCGCGTCCGCGCCCCGTTGAGAGCAGGCGGAAAGAGGAGCGAACGCATCAGCACATAGACCCGACTGTGGAGCATGAGGAGTTTCTGCGGAGGCAGTTCTGGTCTATTGGAACGGGCGAAGATAAGCCTAAATATCTTGGCGCGACCCTACCGGGCGCGGAGGAGTTCGCGCTGTCGTCGGATGGAGAGCGCATCGCTTACGCCACCAACTACACAGGCGAACCGAACGACTATCACGCCGACATCTATATCCGTGATGTAAAGACGGGTAGCGACTACAAACTTCTAAAGCGGCAGGGGAGCAAGTACCACCTGCGCTGGTCTCACGACGACAAGTATCTCGCGTTTCGCTCGCCGCTAGACCCAAAACACTCCTTCTCGCAGGAGACTCTTTTTGTCTGCGCGATACCGCAAAGTTTGCCAGAGGGCTACACCTGCGTCTATAGCGCGGAGACGGAGGGGTTGACGGAGGCGCGTTTCGTATCGCAACCCGACAACGACGTTTTAGATTTCGAGTGGAGCGCGACGGAGGGCGAAATTCTCGCTCTGTGCGCTGTGGGGATAGACACGGAGCTGTTTACGCTCTCTGTAGAGGGCGAATACCAGCGGGTGGATTTGGGGGCGGGCGGGGAGCGCTCTAGCCTCTCCGTTGCCAAGGAGGGCGGCGCTTACGCCTTCCTCTACGAAAATCATCAACAACTACCGGAGGTCTGCCTGCGAACCGCAGAGGGCGAAATTCGCCCGCTGACGCGCCTCCATAAGGAGTTCACAGAGACGTATCGCCTACCCCGCTACGAGGTTGTGCAGTGGCAGTCTGAGGACGGGCTGACGATTGAGGGGGCGCTGGTAATGCCATTGGATTGCGAAGAAGGAGCGCCCGCGCCGCTCATTGTGCAGGTGCATGGGGGCCCCAAAGGGCGCGTCATTCGCTCCCTGCGCTCTTACTATATGAGTCCGGTTTGGGCGAGCGAAGGCTACGCCGTCCTGCTTCCCAACTTTCGGGGTAGCGAGGGCTACGGGAACGCCTTCGCCGTCGCGAACTACCGCGACATCGGGGGAGGGGACTTTGCGGACATTATGGCGGGGGTGGATTTCTGCATCGCTAAGGGAGTCGCCGATAGCGAACATCTCGGAATTATGGGCGGCTCCTACGGCGGATTTATGACTAACTGGGCGATTGGGCATACCGATAGGTTCCGCGCCGCTATCTCTATGTTTGGCATCTTCCACCTTCAAACCGACTATAGCGCCTCCGATTTTCCACAGTGGGATAGGGACTATCTAGGCGGCTGGTACTGGGAAGACCCCGACATCTACCGCAAACTTTCGCCGGGGTCTTATGTCGCAAATATCCACACGCCCACCCTCATTCTGCATGGCGACGACGATAACAACACCGCTCTCAGCAACTCGAAGGAGATGTATCAGGCGCTAAGGCATCGGGGTGTGACAACTCAGTTCGTTCACTATCCGCGGGAGGGGCATGGCGTTCGCGAACCTAACCACAAACTAGACGAAATGCGGCGGTGCTTGGCGTGGATGGACAGGCATCTGTTGGCGCATGGCGCAGAGCCGGGGGCGTATCGCCTAAACGACAAAGTGGTTTCGGCGGATGGTCAGAGGGAGTTGTGCGTCTTGCGGTGCGAAGCGGCGACGCTGGAAGGTCAGCCCGACGCGAACAAGGAGACACCGTACACGCTCTGGGAAGTGGAGTTCACGCTTCACTACCGCGATAGGGACGTGAAACGCCCCGCGCTTCTCTTCCCGTTGACGCAGATTCGCATGGAGCCGAGCGCGGGAGGCGAAACGCTCACTCCCGTCGGCGTTCCGCTCAAAGCGATGGGCGGAACCCTGCTTCTTGAGGGCGAGAGCCTACAGTTCACGGTAGAGCCGGACGGGAAGACGGGCGAACTTTCGTTTGGATGCGCGGCGATTTTACGCCTGCCGAAAGCGGGAGGAACTTACGCGATTCGTATCGCGGACTTCGCGCCTGTCATGGTGGATATTCCGAGAAGTGTGGAGGAGGAGAACGAAGGGGTGTAGGGTGAAATAGGAGTTAGGGACTTGCAACTTTGGCGAAACTTCGCTTGTCGCCTTGTGGGGTAGTTGGAATGTTTTAATCCAAGCATTTCTAGCGTTATTGGAGATTTGTGGCGTTTTTCTAAACGCCAACCAATTAGGAAGGTTCACGAAAATACCTGATGTCGAAATCAAACGCCCTACGAAAAGCCTCCCAGTGGATACTGCCGCTCCTGTTAGTGATATACGCCGGCTATCGTTTCCGGCACTATCAGCAGGAGAAATCTCTCTTGAAGTTGGACGACAAGACGGTTACGATACCAGACTGCCCCCCCGCGCCAAAAGATGATAGCGCTACTCTTGTCGCCGCGTTGAAAAAGGTGGAAGCGGCGCGCCGTGAAGCGAGTAAGCAGACGTTTGCGGAGGTCGCCTTTGAGAATCAGGACTACCTATCGACTATCAGCGCCCTGCAAGCCCTTCAAAAATTACAACCTCGCCTCGACGCGCATCAAAAAAGGCTTATGGGCTATAGCATGAAAGAGTGCGGTTTGGCTAAACTCGCCCTGCCGCTGTTACGCGAGGCTTTGCAGGAGGATATAAGAAACGCAACGGCGTATGTCGCGTTGAGCCAGTGTTTGAGCCGACTGGTACGGAATGGCGAGTCGGTAGATATTCTCAATCAAGGGGCGCGTAATCTGGATATGGCGGATATTAAGGGGCGCGCTGAACTGGCGCAAGAGTATGAGATGCACGCGGAGTGGGATAAGGCGCTAGAGCAACACCAGGAGGCGTTCGCGCATTCGCAGGATAGCCCTGACGTTGGGGTGATGTTGGCGCGAGCCTTACAAAACAGCCTAAAAGTCAGCGAATCACAACGTTTTCTGGAAGATTTGGCGCTTCGCCATCCCACACACGGCGGCGTACAGCGCGAACTAGGCTTTGTGTTGAATAGCTATCAACGCAAGGACAGAAACGCTAAACTGGCGGAACATCACTATCTGAAGGCGGTAGCCCTCGACCCCAAAGATATATTGGCGTGGAGGTTGTTGGGAGATTTGTACGTTGAAGCGAATCGTATTCGCGCCGCCGCCTACGCCTACGCCCGCCTGCTTCAGTTAGACCGCTATAACATAGCGCGGATGGCGCTTGCACGCTGTTACGGGTATTTGGGGCTTGACGCGAGCAAGGTTGTCTCCTTCAATCCGAGAGAGTTGGGAATACGCGACCAAGCGGAGTATTTTATGCGGACGATGCGTTATACGAACCCCAACTCCGCGAAATCGTTGCTTCAGCTTCCACGCCACTACATTAAGTATCGGCAGTATATTAAGGGGTTTCACTCCCTTCAATCGCTCTATTTACCCTATCAAAAGATGCCTGAGATATCTGGGGAGATAGTTGCCCTCTATAAGAATCTACGGTTGCCTCCGCCCGCGCTTCCCGCTCCCATCACGATAGGCGCGGCGACGGCGCGTACCGCTGGCGGACTTTAAGGCGGATGTCGCCATCACAATTTCGCTTGGAAACAAGTATACTATATCATGGCAAACGAGAGCATACCGGAAAAATTACAACCCCGCAAAGGGGTCTCCCCGCATCGTAACGCCTCCGCCCCTTCTATAAGCGAGAGAGCGGTAGACTCTATTCGCTTTTTTTCAGAGACGCTAACCCTTGCCGGTCAGACGCTTACGACCATTTGTACCGGACGCTTCGCCCTCCGCGACCTCCTTCTTCAGATGTCCTCCATCGGCGTAGATGCAACTGGAATCGTGCTTATCATGGCGATAACCTCCGGTTCAGTCTTTGCGCTCTACACCGCGTCTATGGCAAGCTCTATGGGGTTTACCGAGATAGTGGGGGGGACATTCGCCTACGTCTTTCTAAATGAGTTGGGTCCCGTGCTAGGCGGTATCGCCTACGCCGCGCGCTCAGGAGCCTCTATCTCCGCGGAGATAGGCGCAATGGTAGTTACTGAGCAGGTAGACGCGCTTCGAGCGATGGCTATCTCTCCGGTTCGCTATCTTGTCGCCCCTAAGGTGCTGGCGGCGGTCATTATACTGCCTCTTCTCACTATTTTGGCGGATGTCGTTGGAGTGGGGGCGGGTCTGGTTTCGTCAGGAATGAACGGAGTCCCCGCCGCGTCGTTTATGGCGAGCGTCTATAAATACGCTAGCTCCACCGACCTTATCAACGGGCTAATAAAGTCGGTTGTGTTCGCTTTCCTGATAGCCATAACCGCCTGTCAGCAGGGCTTGAGTACGAAGGGCGGCGCGACAGGCGTGGGACGCTCCACAACCCGCTCTGTTGTGATGTGCGTGATGCTGATAACAGTTGCAGATGTCTTTCTGGCTACCCTGCTAAGAAAAAATCACTAAT